>WREB01000296.1 GCA_009779525.1 Defluviitaleaceae bacterium | reverse complement strand
TCGCGGGCATCGCGGTTTTTTTGGCTTCCGACGACGCATTGTACGTCACGGGGTCCGAAATCGTGGCGGACGGCGGGGCGCGCCTGCCTGAATTGATGGATCAGCCGGTAGAATGGTTTCCCGACTCAATTAAAAACCGCCCCGCTCCGGCATTGAAAAAAGACATGGAAAGAAGGCGCGACGCATGAAAATTACGGCGGTAAAAAAACTATTCTATAACACCAACCTCTACGTAAAAATCGAGACGGACGAAGGCGTCTTCGGAATAGGCGAAGGCACGCTTGGGACGCGCACGTCGGCGGTCGCAGAGGCTGTCGCATCGCTTGCGCGCCTTGTCGTCGGCTGGGACGCCTCCGATATCGAGCACATCTGGCAATCGGTGTACCGGGGGGTGTTTTGGCGCGGCGGGCCGGTCCTGCTCTGCGCGCTTGCGGCGCTTGACGCGGCCCTTTGGGACATCAAGGGGAAGGCGCTTAACGCGCCCGTTTATTCGCTGCTCGGAGGGCGGTGCCGGAATAAGATACGCATGTACAACCATTGTTACGGAACCACCCCGGAAGAGTTGCGCGCCGCCGCCGACCGCGTCTTAAAAAACGGGTACACGATGATCAGGGTATGCCCGCACGACAACCTGGACGGCGGCGCTTTCGATCCCGCTTCGCAGATTAAAAAAAGCGTACGGTTCATGAAAGCGCTGCGGAAGCATGTCGGGGACGAAACGGAAATAATTTTCGAGTGCCACACGCGCTTTTCGCCCGCGCGCGCCGTCGAGCTTTCGAACGCGCTGCTCGAGTTCAACCCCGTTTTTATCGAGGACCCGATCCGCTCCGACAGCCCGGAAAACTACCGCCATTTGCGCGCCCATACTAACGCGCCGCTCGCGACCGGGGAAAAGCTCGGCGCGGTTTGGGATTACAAGACGCTTGTCAGGGAAGACTTGATCGACTACATACGCGCCGACTTGATCAACTGCGGGGGAATTTCGTCGATGCGTAAAATCGCCGCCTACGGGGAAGCCCACTGCGTCGAGATGGCGCCGCACCTATTGCCCAGCGGCGCGGGCATGATGGCGGCATTGCACGTCGATATGGCTACGCCGAATTTCCTCGTGCAGGAGGACCGCTACTATGGCGCGGAGGATCCGCATCTCGAAACGGACATGCGTTACAAGGACGGATACGTAACGCTTGGCGATTCGCCCGGGCTTGGTATTATTTTGGACGAATCGAAATGCTCGCTAGTTTGCGCGGCCGAAGGCGACCATCCCTACTGGAAACGGCCGGACGGCGCGTTCCAGGATTGGTAAAACGATAGGGGGACTGTATGAAAGCGGCTAAACTGGTCGAATTATCGAAAATAATCATTGAAGACGCAAAAACTCCCGCGCCGGCCAAGCCCGGGGACGTCCTCGTGCGGGTTAAGGCGGTCGGCATATGCGGCACGGACCTGCACATTTTTAAGGACGGGCGGCCGGACGTTATTCTCCCAAGGATCCTCGGGCACGAATTGTCCGGCGTAGCCGAAGATATTTTTGGCGGCACGGGAAAGATAGCGTCGGGGGACGGGGTCGTTTTGGATCCGGTTTACGCGTGCCAAACGTGCCCCGTTTGCGTTAAGGGTCGAAGGAATGTTTGCGCAAACGTGAAGTGCTTCGGGGTGCAGATGGACGGCGGGTTCTGCGAATACATAGTCGCAAACGAAGACTCGCTGCACCGCGTGCCCGACGGGATTTCGTTCGAGCAGGCCGCTTTGGCCGAACCGTACTCCATCGCAGCCAACATACTAGCTCGGGTTACGGCGGATGGCGGGGATAACATATTGATCATGGGCGCGGGCACGATCGGCCTTTCGTTGCTTCAGGCCGCTAAGGGGCTTGGCGCGCGGGTTTTGATAAGCGACAAGTCGGCTGAGAAACTGCGCGTCGCAAAATTATGCGGGGCGGACGCGACCGTCGACGCAACCAACGAAAGGCTGGCAAAAGAAGTCGAGGAGTTTTCACCCGGCGGGGCGGACGTGGTAATCGACGCGGTGGGCGTCAGTCCGCTTTTTAAGGAATCGATCGACCTTGCCGCGCCCGCGGGTCGCATCGCGGTTATCGGGTTTGATTCGGTTCCGGCCGGTATCGCGCCGCTTCCGATCACCAAAAAGGAACTTACGATCGTCGGCTCCAGAAGGAACAACCGCCGTTTCCCGGAAGTCATGGACTGGCTGGAAAAGGGAAGGCTTAAGCTAGACATAATGGTCAGCCGCACATATCCCCTGGATAAGATTCAAGAAGCCTTCACGGACACGCTGCGAAATTCGGATCAAATCGTAAAAACAATCATCCTAATCTGACGGCCGGAGGATCTGTATGGTACTGGATTTATTCAAGCTAAACGGCAAAGCCGCCGTGGTGACGGGCACTTCGTCGGGCCTTGGGGAAGCGATCGCGGAGGCGCTGGCGCAGGCCGGGGCCGACGTTTGCGGCGCGGCGCGGCGCGAAAGCGTTAACGCGCGTAAAAAAGTCGAAGCCGCAGGCAGAAGGTTTACGGAAGTTAGGATTGACTTTTCGGAAGCCGGGCCCGTCGACGCGGTAATCGAGCGCTGCGTCGAAGCGTTCGGGCGCGTCGACATACTTGTCAATAACGCGGGGACGATACGGCGCGCGAACGCAATCGACTTTAAGGAAGCGGATTGGGACGCCGTGATGAACACCAACCTAAAGTCGCTTTTTTTCCTAAGCCAATGCGCGGCGAAAAAATTTATCCCGCGTGGCGGCGGCAAAATCATTAACATCGCTTCCATGCTGTCATTCCAGGGCGGGGTTCGGGTCTCCTCATACACGGCTTCCAAAAGCGGCGTCATGGGTTTAACCCGCCTCATGGCGAACGAGTGGGCG
>WREB01000295.1 GCA_009779525.1 Defluviitaleaceae bacterium | reverse complement strand
GCCTACCACTACACCGACGAGCTCGGGATAAATTTTTCTGTGGAGGAAATCCCCGCAGAAATGTTTTCGCTCGCCGAGGAGTACCGCGCGAAGATGATTGAGGCGGCGGCGGAGGCCGACGACGTTTTAACGGAAAAATATTTGAACGGCGAAGAAATAAGCAATACGGAAATTAAGGCGGCGCTGCGCTTCGCGTGCGTAAACGCGCAGGTGACGCCGGTTTTCTGCGGCTCCGCGTACAAGAACAAGGGCGTTCAAAAGCTTCTCGACGGCATCGTGGACTATCTTCCTGCGCCGACGGACATCCCGCCGGTCGTTGGGCTGCTCCCCGACACCGAAACGGAAGTCGAGCGCCATTCATCGGACGAAGAGCCTTTTTCGGCGCTCGCGTTCAAAATAATGAACGACCCGTACGTCGGGAAGCTCGCGTTCTTCCGCGTGTATTCCGGCACGCTGAGCGCGGGCACCTACGTCCATAATTCAATAAAACACAAAAAAGAACGCGTCAGCAGGATCCTTTTGATGCACGCGAACCACCGCGAGGACGTCGACAAGGTATACGCCGGTGATATCGCGGCGGCGGTCGGCCTAAAGTTCACCACTACGGGCGACACTTTATGCACCGAGGAGGACGCCGTCGTCCTCGAATCGATGAACTTCCCCGACCCGGTCATTTCGATCGCTATCGAACCGAAAACGAAGGCGGGCCGCGACAGGATGGGCCAGTCGCTCACGAAATTATCCGACGAGGACCCGACGTTTAAGTTCCGCACCGACGAGGAGTCGGGGCAGATCGTAATCTCGGGGATGGGCGAGCTCCATCTCGAAATAATCGTCGACAGGCTCCTCCGCGAATTTAAAGTCGAAGCGAACGTCGGAAAGCCGAGGGTCGCCTACCGCGAAACCTTCCGAAGCCCCGCGGACGTCGAGGGTCGCTACGTGAAGCAAACCGGCGGGCGCGGCCAGTACGGGCACTGCAAGATCATCTTCGAGCCGATGGACGCGAACGACAAGGAAAAGGCCTTCGAATTCGTCGACAAAACCATCGGCGGCTCAGTGCCTAAGGAATACATCCCCGCTATATCGAACGGAATACAGGAAGCGATGCAAAGCGGCGTTATCGGCGGCTACCCCGTGCTCGGGGTGCGCGCGATACTCTACGACGGAAGCTACCACGACGTCGATTCTTCCGAAATCGCATTCAAGATCGCGGGCTCGATCGCCTTCAAGGAAGCGATGAAAAAAGGCGGGCCGCAGCTGCTTGAGCCGATAATGAAGGTGGACGTCACCGTCCCCGAGGAATACATGGGCGATGTGATGGGCGACCTCAACGGGCGCAGGGGCAAGATCGACGGGATGGAAGCCGTCGGGACGGCGCAGGTGATACACGGCTTCGTTCCGCTTTCCGAAATGTTCGGCTACGCGACCGACCTTCGCTCCAAAACCCAGGGGCGCGGCGTGTTCACGATGGAGGTCCATCATTACGAGCCCGTCCCGAAGAGCGTTCAGGACAAGGCGATGGGTTACGTTTTCGAGGAATAGGCGGTATTTTTCGGGATTTGCATAAAATTTTCAATATGCTATACTACCAAAACATAAATGAAGAAAAGTTAAGAGGAGGCAAAAGAATTGGCCAAACAAAAATTTGAAAGGAACAAGCCCCACGTCAACATCGGAACCATCGGCCACATCGACCATGGTAAGACGACGTTGACCGCCGCCATTACCAAAACCTTGAATGAACGGTATAAACTGGGCGAATTTGTTCCTTTCGATAAAATCGACAAGGCGCCGGAGGAAAAGGCGCGCGGCATCACAATCTCCACAACGCACGTCGAGTACGAAACTCCGAACCGCCACTACGCGCACGTCGACTGCCCGGGGCACGCCGACTACGTTAAGAACATGATCACGGGCGCGGCGCAGATGGACGGCGCGATACTCGTCGTCGCGGCGACGGACGGCGTAATGGCGCAGACCCGCGAGCACATCCTGCTTGCGCGCCAGGTTATGGTGCCGAAGATCGTGGTTTTCATGAACAAATGCGACGCGGTGGACGATCCCGAAATTTTGGAACTCGTCGACATGGAAATCCGCGAGCTGCTCAACGAATACCAATTCCCGGGTGACGACACGCCCATCATTCAAGGCTCGGCGCTCAAGGCGCTCGAGGATTCCACCTGCGAGTGGGCGGATAAAATCATCGAGCTGTTCAACATCGTGGACGATTACATCGAAACGCCGATGCGCGACACCGAGAAGCCGTTCCTAATGCCGGTCGAGGACGTGTTCAGCATCGAAGGCCGCGGAACCGTCGTTACGGGCCGCGTCGAGCGCGGTACGCTCAAGATCCAGGACGAAGTCGAAATCATCGGCTTCACCGACGAGAAGCGCAAGGTCGTCGTGACCGGAATCGAAATGTTCCACAAGCTGCTCGACCAGGCGTCGGCGGGCGACAACGCGGGGCTTCTGCTTCGCGGGGTAAAGCGCACCGAAGTCGAGCGCGGGCAGGTTCTTGCGAAGCCGGGCACCATCACGCCGCACACGAAATTCACGGCGCAGGTCCTCGTCCTCACGCAGGCCGAGGGCGGACGGCACAAACCCTTCTTTAACGCCTACCGTCCGCAGTTCTACTTCCGCACCACCGACGTCACGGGCGTAATCACGCTTCCCGACGGCGTCGAGATGTGTATGCCCGGCGACAACATCGAAATGACCGTGCAGCTGATCACGCCGATCGCGATGGAGCAGGGGGTCCGCTTCGCCATCCGCGAAGGCGGAAAGACTGTCGGCGCGGGCTCTGTGGTTTCGATCATCGAATAGCAAAGTGATATAAACTTAAAAAGGACGCTTGATAATCAGGCGTCCTTTATTTCGGTTTCGTCATATATT
>WREB01000294.1 GCA_009779525.1 Defluviitaleaceae bacterium | reverse complement strand
GACCGCGCCGCGCGGTAGCCTAAGCTCGTTCATCGAACAACCCTTTTAAGTTAAGCGCCGCCGCGTAGATCCGCTTCTTCCCGACGCTTTTGTCTTCCGCGTGAAACATTGACGTCGCCGACTTAAGCGAAACTCCGCCCTCGACCATAATCCTGACAAGCTCCGCCTCGATCGGCCATTCGTCCCGCCTGGGCCGCTCCTCGTCCGCCGCGGGCTTTTTTAGGGTTTCGGCCGCGGCCGAGGCGACGCAGACATACTCGCCTTTTTCCGCGCTTTGGTTATCGTTCAGTTCGCCGAGCACATAAGCTGGCGAACCCCTGTAAATTTTTTCGTATTTTTTCGTCAGGTCGTTGCATAGGCAAAGATCGACGCCGAAGCCGCATTCCCCGAGCGACGCCACGGTTTTTTTTATGCGCTTCGGCGATTCGTAAAATACCAAAGGAATCCCGTCGCTTAAATATTTCGCGAAAAGTCCCGTCATATCCTTGGCCGTCCTCGGCAAGAACCCGGCGAAGTAAAATTGCGTGGCGGAAAATCCCGAAACGGAAAACGCTGCTGTCGCGGCGCACGCGCCGCAAACGGGCGAAACCACAATTCCCTCTTCGGCCGCGCGGGCGACGAGCCTGCCCCCCGGATCCGAAACGCACGGAGTGCCCGCGTCCGAAACGAGCGCGACGTCCCTGCCTTCCTTAAGCGCGCCGATAAAAAAATCCAACCGCTCGCGTTCGTTAAACTTGTGGCAGGAAACGACCGGAGTCTTGATTTGGTACCTGGCAAGCAGCGTTTTCGCGCGGCGCGTGTCCTCCGCCGCGATAAGGCCGGACTCGCCAAGCACGCGGACCGCGCGGTGCGTGACGTCCTCAAGGTTCCCTATCGGAGTCGCGACTATGTACAGTGTCCCCGCCATTGGCCCCCCGAAAATAAATTAAACGAAAAAAGGCATGTTTCGCGGGAAACACGCCCTTTAGCAACAGTCATCTCATTTAGCTATTGGATCACCAAAACGTTTTCGCCAAGCGCAAGCTTGATCGAGGTATCTTCCCCAAGACCCGCGCCCGACGAGACAAGCGTGAGGAGCTCGTTTCCTTCGCCGTCGTTTTTTAATAGGGAGACGCCGATCGGCTCCACCTCGCCGCCCACTATGAAGTAGCCGTCGGATCCCATCGCGGTGAGCGCGTCGTTCATCAAGTCGTCCGCCGCGATGCGGAGCGTCACCGAAAACGGCTTGTTGCCCTCGGGCATGTCGGCGGGTTCGAACATCGGCTCGAGCGTGTAATCCGCGAGGACGAATTCGGTTTCGCCAAACGGAAGGACCGTCGCGCTTTCGGCGCCCTCGGGCTCGTCTTCTTCGGGCTTGTTGCCGGGCAGGAAGCGAAGCTCCTCTTTTGATACGTAATCGTTTATTTCGCCCTTGAATTCGGCCGGGATCAGCTCAAGTCCCGCGGTCGCGGAACCCCAGTCGCCGCCCTTGAGGATAGTCACCTTAAGCGTCCCGTACTCGTCGACTATTCCGTCCGCATCGACCGAATGCCCCTTGTTGGCTCCAGCGCGCAGATCGCCGCCCCCGGCTTCCTTAAGCACGCTGTACTGCCTTAGCGCCTGTTCGCCGTTGACATACGCGTCGATCACCAGATGGATGCTTGACGGCGTTATCCTGGAGAGCACGTATGCGGTCGAAAAATGGAAGCGCACGATATAAAACTCGCCCGGCTCGAGCCCGACGAAAGTGTAGCTGACGTCGGCGATGTCGCGCGCCGTTTCATAAACTTCGGCGGGCGCGGGATTTTCGACTTCCGATATGTCGATCTCCTGCTCCATCGCAAACGCGGGCGCGTAGCCAGTTTCCTCCGTGTCGAGCAGGTTGTCGTAATAGATGTCCTCGTCCGAAATCCAGCCGAACTCGGGAAGGTCCGGCCCGCCGATGTTGATCCTAATCGGCTTGGCGTTGGAGACCGGTCTTGCGATATCCTCCGTTTCGATATCCGCATCGCCGGCATTAGTCTCGTCCGGCACGGGCGTAGCCGCGGGGCTCTCAGTCGCCGAAGGGGCCGACGTCGGCGCCGCGGTCGGGTTTGCGTCGCCGCCGCTTTTGCCGCCGCATCCGCCGAGAACTAGCGCCGCGGCGAGCAGCAAAAATAAAAATAACCGCGCATTTATTTTATTAAGGCATGCTTTCATTTAAATAACCTCCGATTTTATCCCAACACCGCGTTGCTCACTATATGCTCGACGACTTTTTCGCTCAGCACGATCTGCCTCAAATACGGTAGTCCGTATATTCCCTCGAAGTACGAATAGTCGTATGTGTCGTAATTTGTCATGAAGAACGTGCTTATGTCGATGTCGTTTGCGAGAAGCCTCGCGTCCTCGGCGACCGCCTGCGAAACCAGGTAGTATACCGCGTTTTCACGGATTCCAGCCTCGTTCGCCTTGACGAGCTCGTCGACGTTGGCGAAGCCCTCGTACTCTAAAAATTCGTCGAAGTCGATTCCGTAGTAGGCCGCCTGCTCCCTGTAGCGGTAGACCATCTGCCTCTCCTGGTACTTAATCAGTGAACTCGGGATCGACTTGACCTGGACCTCGTTTAAAATGTACTGCTGCAGGTACTGCCTTATCGCGTGGTTTTTTTTGCTGTTGGCGACGTCCTCGCTCATGCCCGCGACAGTCGTCCACCCGAACTGTTCCGCGAAGGTTTCCGCCACATACGCGTCGGTCAAGACGGCTTCGTCTTCCTCGACGATATGGTTAATCACGGTTACGAACAGCGCGTCCTTGCCCGCGAGTTCTTCCGCGCCGTAGTCGCTTGGGAACGTTACTTCCACTTCCACCGTTTCGCCCGGCATGTGCCCGATAAGCTGGTAAAGGAAGTCGTCGATGTACTGCGTCTCCCCGATTAT
>WREB01000293.1 GCA_009779525.1 Defluviitaleaceae bacterium | reverse complement strand
GGCGGGCAGCAGCAGCGGCTATGCATCGCGAGGGTGCTGGCGCTAGACCCCGAGGTGATGCTTCTCGACCGTCCGTGCTCGGGCCTCGACCCGATATCGACGGCCAAAATCGAGGATTCGCTGGCTGCGCTTAAAGAAAAGATAACGATCGTGATCGCGCCGCACAACGTGCAGCAGGCCGGCCGGATATCGGACCGCGTCGCGTTCATGCTCTCCGGGCGGCTGATCGAGGAGGGGACGAACGAGGAAGTTTTCTCCAATCCGAAGGACGGGCGGACCAACGATTACATAACGGGGAGGTTTGGCTGATGAGGACCAGATTCGACGAGCAGCTCGCGGCGCTAAACGAGGCGCTGATTGAAATGGCCGAGGCGGTCGAAAGGGCGATCGCCGACGCGGGCAGGGCTCTTATAGACAAGGACATGGAACTGGCGCGGCGGATAATTTCGCAGGACGACGAGATAGACGCGCGCGAAAAGGAAATCGAAAACCTCTGCCTTAAGTTGATTTTGCGCCAGCAGCCGGTCGCGGGCGACCTGAGGCTCGTCTCGTCGATACTAAAGATGCTTACCGACCTCGAGCGGATCGGCGACCACGCCTCGGACATATCGGAGATAAACCTGCTGCTCGAGGGCAAGCCCTACATAAAGAAGCTCGAGCATATCCCCCAGATGGCGGAAATCACGATGGGCATGGTTAAGGACAGCATCAGGGCGTTCGTGGACAAGGACATCGAACTCGCCAAAGAAGTGATCGGCCGGGACGACGAAGTCGACGAGCTTTTCGCGACCGTAAAAAACGATTTGATAAAATTGATAAATGAAAATCCCGACAACGGCGACCAGGCGATCGACCTTATCATGATCGCCAAGTATTTCGAGCGGATCGGGGACCACGCGACCAACATCGCGGAATGGTTCATCTTTTCGATGACCGGGGTGCACAAGGATTACAAAGTGATGTGACCGAACCGCTTAGCCTTCGCGCAGCCTGACCGCGCTCGCGGCCCTGCGCCTAGCGGCGTCGTCCATCTTGGCGTAGTGCTTTCGCGTCGTGTTTACGTCGGAATGACCGAGCACGTTGGCCACGAGGTAGATGTCGCCGGTCTCTTTATATAGCTGCGTCCCGAAGCTGCTGCGAAGCTTGTGGGGCGATATTTTTTTTAGCGGAGTAACGGTTTTCGCATATTTTTTTACGAGGTTTTGGATTGCCCGGTCGGTGATCCGGCGGTTTTGCATCGAAAGAAAAAGCGCGTTTTCGTGGCCCGCGAGCGGCTTTGCGGCGCTCCGCTCAACCAAATATTTTTTTAGCGCGCCCTCGACTTCGTCGTTGAAGTATAAAATCGACTCGTCCCCGCCCTTGCGGGTGATCTTCACCCCGTTAAGCTCGAAGTCCAGATGGCCGAGGTCGATTCCTACGCATTCGGAGACGCGCATTCCAGTCCCGAGCAGAAGCGTGACTAGCGCCGTGTCGCGCGTCCCGGTAAGTTTATGGTAATGCTTGGCCCTTCCCGGCATATGTTCGCCGCTTTCGACCTCGTCGATCAGCCTCGCTATTTCGTCGGCTTCGAGCGCCGTAATCGCCTTTTCGCGAAGCTTCGGGAACGAGACGAGTTCGGCCGGGTTCGCCGGAATTTTCTTGGATTTGTAAAAATACCTGAACATGGTCCTGACCGCGGCAAGCTTCCGCGATTTTCCCCTCGCGTCGTTGTGCCACGAAGTCTCGGGGGTTTGGTAGTACGTCAGGTAGTCCATGAACTCCTCGATGTTTTCGGACGTGACTTTCGAGAGCTCCTCAAGAGTGAATGAAGCGGAATCCCCTTCCGCATCGTCTTTGTTTTTTAACGCCATAAAATCGAAGAAAATCGACAGATCGTAGGCGTAGCCGAGCCGCGTCCGGGCCGACGTCTGGTCGTTGAGGCTCCTGAAGTATTCGGCCAAAAACGGCGGAAGCTCCCCGAGCTTTCTTCGGAGTTTCGCCGTCTGCTCGGTTTTTATTTTATCCTGGTACGATTCGCCCAAAAGTTTCCCCTTAAAAATCGCTGTTTCTTCGTATAATACGTGAAACACAAAAAAATCGCCGCATTGCATTTTATTAATCGGTTTGCGCGGTGTTTTTAAATTTTTGTCATTGGGGTATTATATAATATTTGGTTTATGTTGTGGTTACTTATACTACGTGGCGGAATGTTCCGTTTCGGCGTTGTTTTTGGTTGGGTTATACAAGATCCGCGATCATGCTTCGCCCGCGCCCGGGTTATTGAAAAGCTGCCGCACCGCGTTCCAGACGATCGAGTCGAAATTTTTATACCTTCCGCGCAGCTCGGCGATAAACCTTTTCGTTTCCTCCCGCTTGGTGTTTCCGTCGGCGGGGCAGGGGCTCTTGACGACCGGAAGCGAGTATTTTTTCGCGAAACCCGCGACGTCCTTCTCGGGCGCGTAAATTAGCGGCCGTATCGAACGCAGCCCCGTCCGGTCGAGGAAGGACACGGGCCCCGGCGCGTTAAGCCGCCCCTCGTATAAAAGCGACATAAAAAAGGTCTGGACGATGTCGTCCCTGTTGTGCCCATATGCCACGCTGGCGCAGCCCAGGCGTGCCGCCTCAGCGTTAAGCGCGCCCTTTCGCATCTTCGCGCAGAGCGAGCACGGGTTCTTTTCCTTTCGCTCCTCGAAGACGACGTTTCCGATATTTGTTAAGACCACCGAATACGGGACGCCTATTTTTTCGCAGTATTTTGCGAGCCCTCCGGCGTCGAATCCGCTAAAGCCCAAGTCGACGGTGATCGCACAAAGCTCGTAGCGCTTCGGGTAAAACCGCCTCATCTCGGAGAGCGCCGCTAGCGTCGCGAGGCTGTCCTTGCCGCCCGAGAGCGCGACGGCGATCGTCTCGCCTCGCCCGATCATGTCATAGTC
>WREB01000292.1 GCA_009779525.1 Defluviitaleaceae bacterium | reverse complement strand
GCATAGATTCCCTTTCCGCGTCGGAAAGGGTCGCGAGGTACGCGGTCATCTCGGGCGACAATGAAGTCAGATCGACGGGTTCCGGTTCGGAGTTTGGGTCGGCGAAGGGTTTGCCGGTAAACACGTCCTTGCTTTCGTCGGCTTTTTGCAAGCGGACGATTTCGGAAGCGTTTGCGCGTTCGATTATGTATTCGGTAAGCGCCTTGGTATAGCCCAGGGTCCCCGTTATCGAAGCCGAATTTGTGTTTTCGTTGGGCCTTACAATCCCCACTACGCGAAGCTCGAGCGCGTCGTCGAGCACCTGCTTCATGTATTCTTCGTCGCCGCGCATGTCGTTCCACGCGTCGCCGTCCTTGCCGTAGAAATCGGCGTTCGGAACCAGCTTATACCTCAGGCCCAGCAGTTCTTCGTAGGAATAGCTCGCCGGGCCGGAGAGTATGCCTTCGGTCTGTCTTCCCTCGCGCATAGCCCGCATCAGCTCTTGGACCTCGCTGGTTTCCTTCAGGCCCATCGCGTAAAGCGAATAGTCGATGATTTCGTTCCGCTCGTCGATTACCAAAACGACTTCGCTCTTGTCGGAGGGCCAGCGCCCGGCGACGACGTCGTACTGCGTGTTTAGGAGCGTAGGATTTTCCATTATCTGCGACCATATGTTGGTGCTGCCTCCGAGCATCCCCATGCCCATTCCGCCCATGTTCATGCCCCGGAGCAGCTCGAACGGGTTTACCTGCTTGATTCCGTTCGAATGGTCCGCCGCGTAGATATTAAGCCGGATGTTGTAGCCGTACGTCACGTCGTTGGTCAGCGCCTCGATTTTTTCCCTGTTGTTTTCGATGTGCTGCTTGAAGGACTTTAAGTCGTTGTCCTCCCTGCCCGCGACCATCGCCCCGATCATACCGCCCATTATGTCGTGCGAGTAAACGCGCCCGTCGTCCTCGCGAACGACCGAGTGCGCCTCTTCCTGGATGTCGCGCATCGCGCTCATGAGCGCCCCGATGTCGGTCGTCCTTTCCTCGATGGTTATCGGATAGGTCGAAAGCGTGTCCTCCTGCACCCTGTCGATATAAGCCTGCGAACCGCTTGAAAGCGCTAATATCAACGCGATTCCTATAATCCCTATGCTTCCCGCGAAGGAAGTCATGAACGTCCTGGTTTTTTTGGTGAGCAAATTGTTCGCGCTAAGCGAAAGCGCCGTCAAAAACGACATCGAAGTCTTCTTCTCGCCCTTTTTCTTCTTCTTTTTTTCGGCCGGGACGCGGGCGTCCTCCGTTTCGAACACGTCGTCGTCGCCGACTAGCCGCCCGTCGAACAGCTTGATGATGCGCGTCGAATACGCTTTTGCCAGTTCGGCGTTGTGCGTGACCATGATGACGAGCCGCTCGTTCGCGATTTCCTTGATGAGCGCCATGATCTGTTCGCTCGTACCGGAGTCGAGCGCGCCCGTCGGCTCGTCCGCAAGCAGTATGTCGGGGTTGTTGATTAAAGCCCTCGCTATCGAAACGCGCTGCATCTGCCCGCCCGACATTTGGTTGGGTCTCTTATGCAGCTGGTCCGAAAGGCCCACTTTATCCAAAACCTCCATCGCGCGCCTGCGCCGCTCCGCCTTGGAGACTCCCGAAAGCGTAAGCGCCAGCTCGACGTTCCTGAAGACGGATTGATGCGGTATCAAATGATAGTTTTGGAAGACGAACCCGACCCTGCGGTTGCGGTACGTGTCCCATTCCCTGTCGGTAAAGTCTTTCGTCGACTTTCCGTTTATTATCAGATCGCCGGAAGTATACCGGTCGAGACCTCCGAGAAGGTTTAGCATCGTCGTCTTGCCGCAGCCGGACGGGCCAAGCACCGATACGAATTCGTTGCTCCTGAATTTGAGCTCGATATCCTTCAGCGCCTCGACGACGGTCCCCCCCGCCTCGTAGTTCTTGCAAATATTGTTCATGTGCAGCATGCGCCGGCCCCTTTTCCGATTGAAACGTCGAATGAACATAAAAGAGATTGCTTAAATAAGCCTTAAATAAGATTTACGAATAAAACCGCGCCCCGGTATGCTTACTGAGGCGCGGAGGCGTGATTTATTTTATGCGGCTGTCAATCCGTGATTTCGCCCTTGTCCCATTTGGATATGAAGTCGATCACCTGAGGGTACGAAGGGCTCTTGGCGTTTCGTACGTAAAAGCCCGAAGTCGCGACCCCAAGCGTAAGCGCCGAAAGCGGGTCCAGCTCCAGCGCCATGCCGAGGCAGAACCCAGCGTTGAAATTGTCGCCCGCGCCTGTCGTAAGCGCCGGGTTCGCGCAGTAGGGGCCGGCGGTCCTAAAAAACTCCCCGCCGAGGCAGCATGTCGCTTCCTTCGTCGGATGCACCGCAAGGCAGTAGATACCGAGCCTCCCGTATGTGTCAAGCACGGCTTTCCGAAGCTTTTCTTCGGGATTCGAAGCCGCGTCCGTCGTTATCCCGAAAACTTCGGTTATTTCGTACAGTTCTTTTTCGTTTAGCCCCAGCACCGTTCGGAACTTTTCGCTAAAATTGCCGATGAGCTCCATCGCGCGCAGGATGTCCCCCTTGGTCCGTTTTTCCGGGTCGGCGAGATCGAAAAACGCGAGCGGCTTTTTATCCGGCGTCTCCATGAGCGGAAACACCTCGTCGATCAAGCCTTCCCAAATAGAGCTCATGTTCGGGATCATCGTCCAATTCTCCATCCCGAACAGGTTGCAATTTCCGATCATCGCCGCGATGTTTTTTACGCCGCCCATGTGCTCCTTGCAACGTTCCCATGTGATTTCCTTAAGCACCTTGTGCTTGCCGAACATAAGCTTCCCGTCGGTAAACTCGAGCGCGTCGGTCAGCGCCGGGTCGCAAAGGCTGTAGACCGCCTTGGCCTTTTTCGCCATTTCCTTGAAAACCGGGTGGATGTCAG
>WREB01000291.1 GCA_009779525.1 Defluviitaleaceae bacterium | reverse complement strand
TCATCCTTGCAGCGTCCGTATCCATCCTAACCATCGCGCCGATCGCAATGTTCGGCTGCGGGGGCAACTCAAACGAACCCGCGGCGCCGACGCAGCCGCCCGCGACGCCGACTTCGGCGCCTTTTGACGAAACGGACGACGATTTCGCGGCGGACGTCGAGTTTGAAGACATAGCGGCGGATTTCGAGGAGGAAGACATCGCGGCGGAAGTTCCGTACGACCCGAACATAATCTTGCAACTCATTCCCAACCTGTACGAGGACACGCTTTACCCGCTGGCGATCGCCCGGGTCGAAAACGATTGGGACGGCGGCGGGACAAACCTCGACGTGCTGCGCGACGAAGACGAGTACTACACGCCTCCCGCGAGCCTTCGCGTCTACGGCTACGAGGAGCGCAGCCCGCACATGATGCTTGACATCGCCGACGAAATCCATCCGCTAGGCCCCGGACTTTACTACATAGAGGCCTACGTGCTTCCCGACATTGACCAGCCGGTGCACGCGCGCTTCATACTCGGCTCGTTCTCGTCGACCAACTGGGTTTGGATCGAGGGCAACACCAAAGTCATCGAGCCCGGCAAGTACAACAAGCTCGCGACGCTCATGCACATAAACTGGCAGGGCAGACTCGGCCCGCAGGGCTGGCTTTACCTAATGCAGGGCGCGCCCGGCTATTGGATAGACGATCTTAAAATATACAAACTGGATATGGACCCCGAGACCGACTACATCATTAATAAATTCAACTTCGATTTCGGGATCGACCAGGAAACGCTAGACATCGACAACGCCATCGAAAAGGACGACGCCGTCAGGTTATTTAGGATGCCACGCCACCGCGCTAACGTAGGTTATTTAAAATATCCGATCGCGGACATACTAAACGAGCACGGGCACGGCGACTATTACATAGACGCGAGCATGTTTTCAAACTCCGAAAACCCCGTTGCGGCGGAAATCTCGATTTTCATCGAGGACGACGCCGGCCCGAACAACAACCCGATCCCACTGATCCTTCCCGACACGAGGGAAGCGTACATGAACCTGACATTCAAATGGTACGGGGACATCTTAAGTCTCAAATGGGAAGGCGAGGTTAAGGAAGCCTTCATTATAATAAGGACCACCGGCGACAACGAGGGCGACCCGTTTTGGATCACCGACATGCGCCTCGCCAAGATGAACTACGATTTCGCCAAGCCGCCGCAATAAAAAAGGAAGCAACGGGCATATATGGATCATAGCGATAAGACGCGGATGGAGCGCATCCGCAACTTTTGCATCATAGCGCACATAGACCACGGAAAATCGACGCTTGCGGACCGGTTGATCGAAAAGTCAGGCTTGCTCACGGTCCGCGAAATGCAGGACCAGGTCCTTGACAACATGGAGCTTGAGCGCGAGCGCGGCATCACGATAAAGGCGCAGGCCGTCCGCCTCGTGCACAAGGCGCCCGACGGCGGCGAATACGTCCTCAACCTTATCGACACGCCGGGGCACGTGGATTTTTCGTACGAGGTTTCGCGCTCGCTGGCGGCGTGCGAAGGCGCGGTCTTAGTCGTCGACGCCGCGCAGGGCGTCGAGGCCCAGACGTTAGCTAACGTCTACCAGGCGCTCGACTACGATTTGGAAATAATTCCCGTCTTAAACAAAATCGACCTTGTCGCCGCCGATCCCGACTCCGCGAAAAAAGAGATCGAGGACTTGATCGGGCTCGACGCGTCCGCCGCCCCGCTTATATCGGCGAAAAACGACGTCAACATCGGCGACGTTTTCGCGAGGGTGATCGAGAGCGTTCCGCCGCCGAAGGGCGACCCCGACGCGCCGCTTAAGGCGCTCATATTCGATTCGGTTTACGATTCTTATAAAGGCGTAATCGTTTTCGTGAGGGTGCTCGACGGACGCGTCAAAAAAGGGACGAACGCCCTGTTCTTCGCGACGGGAAGGCAGTTTGAGATAATCGAGACGGGGTACTTCGGGCCCGGCAAGTTCGTGCCGTGCGAAGAGCTTTCGGCGGGCGAAGTCGGCTACCTTACGGCAAGCATCAAAAACGTGTGCGACACGCAGATCGGCGACACCGTGACCGAAGCCCAAAGGCCCACCCCGGAACCGTTCCCGGGTTATAAAAAAATCAACCCGATGGTCTACTGCGGGATTTTCCCGGCGGACGGCGCCAAGTACGACGACCTTAGGGACGCGCTCGACAAGCTTCGGCTAAACGACGCCTCGCTGCATTTCGAGCCGGAGACTTCGACGGCGCTCGGCTACGGTTTCCGCTGCGGCTTCCTCGGGCTTTTGCACCTCGAAATAATCGAGGAGCGCCTCGAGCGCGAATACAACTTAGAGCTCGTTACCACCGCGCCGAGCGTCATATACAAGGTTTACTTAACCGACGGAACGTCCGTCGACTTATCAAACCCGTCGGATTTGCCCGACCCCGCGCGAATCTCGCGCATGGAGGAGCCTATCGTCAGGGCGGAAATTATCTTGCCGACCGAATACATCGGGACGGTCATGGACCTCTGCCAGGAACGCCGCGGCGTATACCTCGGGATGGACTACATCGAGCAGAAGCGCGCGATGCTCCGGTACGAGATCCCGCTCAACGAAATAATCTACGACTTTTTCGACACGATGAAGTCGCGAAGCAGGGGATACGCCTCGCTCGACTACGAGCTGACCGGCTACCAGGAATCGGATCTCGTGAAACTCGACATACTCGTCCACCACGAGCCGGTCGACGCGCTTTCTTTCATCGTCTTTTCGGGGACCGCGCAGGAGCGCGGAAGAAAAATCGCCGAAAAGTTGAAGAAGGAGATTCCGCGCCACCAGTTCGAGATACCGATACAGGCTTGCATCGGGAGCAAGGTAATCGCCCGCGAAACGCTCGGGGCGCTTCGCAAGGACGTGCTC
>WREB01000290.1 GCA_009779525.1 Defluviitaleaceae bacterium | reverse complement strand
TTCTATTAAACATGTAAAACTTGTATGATTGCAATTACGCAATTGTGAATCGGCTTTCATAAGTTTACTATACGATTAACCGAAACAAAATATTGAGTTACCGACAAGCAGCCGTTGTAATCCTGAATATACTATGATATTGAGGATTATTATAATGATTACCTTGACAAGTATACGTCAAGTATGTATCCAATACAACAATGGGACCCACATGTTGCATCGGTGTACAATATATTTCATCATCAACTTCTTCTGTATTTTTATTAAAAAGCCCTTCGTTAAGCATTACCAATTCAAACAGTTCAGGGAGAAAATGATCAAGAGCACGCAGCATTTCATTCGTTAAATTCTCGTCATCGATATTGATTCCAGTTTCAACGATATTTAAATTTTCAATTTCGGTTTCGATGATATGATAATTACAATCACAATCATGCGCTTCAACCAAACTTGAAAACTTCAATGGAACCTCACTATCGAATTCGCTGGACGCATTCAACGACGATATGCTCAGCCCCAACGACATCGCCACTACAGATGAAAACACGAGAAGAATTTTAAAGATTTTCATTCGTACACTCCTTTCAAAACTAAGCAGCGTGTGTATACGCAGCTTCCGACAAGTAATGCGAACATACGTTCATTAACGTACATACATGCAAATCACCTGCATCAGCATTTTCATCATTATAAACGATAATAAAATTACATGTCAACACCAAATATTGTTTTATAAAAATAATTATTTTCCTTTTAACATGATCTTTCCCGGCACTCCGGACTTCCCGGAAAAAAGCGCGAACGCCTCGCCGCAGCGCTCGAGCGGGAACGTCTTGTAAATCATCCCGTCCGGCGGCGCGGCGCGCCCGGTCATAAGCCCGTGCGCGGCGAGCGTCCATTCCTCGCCCGGAAACGGCGCGCTGTAGCTCATCCAGCTTCCGGTCAGTGAAAACTCCTTGCGGTTCATGCTTTCCCAAAGGCGGGGCGCAAACTCCAGTTTTTCGTGGGGTGTGCCGATGAAGCAGACGCCGGCCTTGTTGGCGGCGAGCTCGAACGCCGCTTTCATGGACGCGACGCTCCCCGCGGTCTCGAACACGTAGTCGTAGCCTTTCCCGCCGGTTTGCTCAATCGCCGTAGTGATAAAGCCTTCCTCCGCCGCGTTGACCGCGCCGTCCGCGCCAAGTTCTTTCGCGAGATTTAACCGGTCGCCCGATATGTCGAACGCGGTCACGCTCTTCGCACCGAAATCCTTCGCCCACATGACTGTAAAAAGCCCGATCGTGCCGGCGCCAAGCACCGCGACCGTTTTGCCGCCCGCGTATTTGTTCAGGCGCAGTCCGTGCAGCGCGACGGTGGAGGGCTCGAGCATCGCGGCGTGCTCGTACGGGACGGAAGAGTCGATTTTTACCGCGTTTCGCGCCGGAAGCGCCACATATTCGGCGAACGCGCCCTGCTGCCTCGAGCCGATGAAGCCGTAGTTTTTGCACAGGGCGTAGTCGCCCCTCAGGCAGTCGCCGCACGCGAGGCACGGGAGCAGCGGCGCGCCGGCCGCCTTGTCGCCGACTTCAAATCCGCCGACCCCCTCTCCGACTTCGACTATGTCCCCGGAAAATTCGTGTCCGAGGACGATCGGGTAGTAGTGCGCCCCGCCGCGAAACACGCGCGGTATGTCCGAACCGCAGATTCCGGCCGCGCGGACGCGGATCTTCACCTCGCCGGGCCCAATCTTTGGCTCGGGCCATTCGCCAAACCTGACGTCGCCGTCGCCGTATAAGATTGCCGCCTTCATTAAAAGGCCCCCTTAAGCCGCTCGTACAGCCCGCGGTAAACGCGATAATTTTTCTCGTACGCGTCAAAATTTTTTGTGTTCGGCTCGAAAACGCGGCCGGGCCTTACCGCCTCGGCGACGGCTTCATAAAAACTTCCGTACGCCTTTGCGGCGACTCCCGCAAGCAGCGCGGCGCCGAGCGTCGTCGCGGCGTCTGACGCCCGCGTCTGTATCCGCCGCCCAAGAACGTCGGATTTGATCTGCATCCAAAGCGGGCTGTTTGAGGCGCCGCCCATCGCGTTAAGCTCGCCCGCGCGCGCCCCAGCCGCCTCGGCGGCCTCCATGTTGTGCCGAAGCGAAAACGCCACGCCCTCCAAAACCGCGCGGATCATGTGCGCGCGCGTCTTCGAATAATCGAGCCCGTAGAAGATCCCCTTGGCGTCCGGGTCCCAGATCGGCGAGCGCTCGCCCGCCATGTACGGGAGGAACACGAGCCCTCCGCAGCCCGGCGGCGCGGTGGCGGCCTCCGCGGTCAGCTCGTCGAACGAAGCGCCGCATGCGAAATGTTCTCTGAACCATTTTAACGCGCCGCCGCCCCCGACGGTCCCACCCTGCACCAGCCAGCGCCCAGGTATCACGTGGAAGCTGGTTATAAGTTTTTTTGAAGAAGCGTAGTTTTCGACGCAGATGCTCATGCCGCCGGCCTGCCCGCCCTGCAGCTGCGTTTCGGTTTCGCGCGAAACGCCCGCGCCCAGCGTGCCGCACGCCGCGTCGAGCCCCCCGGCGACAACCGGAGTCCCTTTTTTTAAGCCGCAGGCGCGTTCCGCCTCCCCCGACACGCGGCCGATTATTTCGCCGCAGGGGAAAAGTTCCGGAAGCAGTTTGAAATCGATTCCGAATTCGGCGCACAGCGCTTCGTCGAAGCGTCCCATCCTCAAATCAAAGCATTGAAGCCCGTAGCCTTGCGATACGTCCTGCGTGAACCTGCCGGTCAGCCGCTGCGCGATGAAGCCGTTCGACTGCATTATTTTATGCGTCTTCGCGTAAACTTCGGGGCGATGTTTTTTATACCATAATATCTTCGGGAGAGTATACGAGGGCGACATAGGGTTGCCGCACACCTCGAATATTTTTTCCTCGCCTATTATTT
>WREB01000289.1 GCA_009779525.1 Defluviitaleaceae bacterium | reverse complement strand
GTGCGATAGATGATTGCCTCCGCGATGAAATAAACACCGGCAAAAAAGCGGTAATCCTGCTTGGGGCAAGGCAGGTGGGCAAGACTACCCTGCTTCGCGCGATGTTTACGGAGCGCGGAGAGACGCTATGGCTAAACGGCGACGCTTCAAACGACAGGCTGCTTTTAACCGCTCAAAGCGCGGAACGGCTGCGCGTCATAATCGGCAGGCACAAAGTACTCGTGATCGACGAGGCGCAGCGCGTTCCGGACATAGGCATAGTGTTGAAGCTTATATTCGACAACATGCCGGATTTAAAAATCATTGCGACGGGAAGCTCGTCGCTCGAACTTTCAAGCAAGACGTCGGAGCCGCTTACGGGGCGTAAGCGGCAGTTCAAGCTTTATCCGCTTTCGTTTTCCGAAATGGCCGACCATCACGGATTGCTTCCGGAAATAAACTTGGTTCCCCACAGGCTCATTTACGGTTATTACCCCGACGTCGTAAATTCTCCCGGAGACGAGCGCCGGCTTTTACATGAATTGACGGACAGTTACCTCTACAAAGACATCTTGGCCCTGGAAAAAATAAAAAAATCGGAGCAATTAACCCGGCTGCTTCGGGCGCTGGCGTTCCAGCTCGGCTCGCAGGTTTCGTATACGGAGCTCGGGCAATTATGCGGGCTGGACAACAAGACGGTGGAGAAGTACGTCACGATACTCGAGCAGACATACGTAATTTTCCGGCTCGGCTCATATTCGCGAAACCTTCGTAACGAATTGAAATCGAGCCGAAAGATCTACTTCGCGGACAACGGTATACGAAACGCGCTGATCGCTGACTTCAGGCCGCTTGAGCTTCGCGACGACGCGGGCAAGCTTTGGGAAAATTATCTGGTGAGCGAACGTTTCAAGCGCAACGAATACTCAAGCAGCTACGCAAATCCGTGGTTTTGGCGCACTCAAGCCGGGCAGGAGATCGACTACGTCGAAGAGCGGGACGGCCAACTTTCGGCGTTTGAGTTCAAGTTTAACCCCGCGGCCAAGGCGAAGCAGCCGAAAGCGTTTTATGAGGCTTACCCAAACAGCTCGTTCAAGGTTATCCACAGGGACAACGCCGCGGAGTTTATAACGTAAAACCGGCGCGACGCCGCGCCTGACCGTTTGCCCGCGGACCGGATAAAAAGTTAAACATTAAATATTGATGCTTGCTGCGTTTTGCTATAAAATGCTACATAAAACGAAGGAGCCTCAAATGGCGCAGGTTAATATCCGGATAGACGACGAAATAAAAAATGAGGGCGAGCGTTTGTTCCGAGAAATGGGCCTTTCATTTTCATCGGCGGTAAGTATGTTTATAAGCCAGGCAATACGCGAAAAAGCCATACCTTTTCGCGTAACGGCCAACAAAGCAAATAATTTAACCCTTGCAAGCGAAATGGCGTTAGCCAAAGAATGGCTTTCGCCCGAAGAGGAATCGGCGTGGGCGGATTTGTAAAAGGGGACGTAGTCGTCGTAACGTTTCCATTTTCCGATTTAAGCACGACAAAGCGGAGACCCGCTTTTGTGATCGCGAACGTTTCCGATAATGAGTTGATCCTCGCGCAAATAACCAGCAGAGCTTTTTTTGACTCATATTCCGTTAAAATCGAACCAAATGATTTTGAAAGCGGCGGTTTGCGGACACAAAGCAATATCCGCGCGAATAAATTATTCACCGCGGAAACGAGCATAATAATGTATAGAGCTGGCAAATTGAAAATCGAAAAAACAACCGAAACGGTTAAAACGATAATTAATATGTTGACGCAAGATGAATAATCGTTAATCAATAACCATAAATTTTTTTGTTGCATTTATCCGGCCAAAGGTATAAAACATACATACCCGGCGGAAACATCCGGGGCGCTGACCGTTCGCCAGAAGCGGTTTGGTTGGCATAACACGAAGGGTCTTGTAAGAACGAATCACGGGGATGCAAGCGCCGACGACGGGCGGATTAAGCGGTTCGGCCGTCTAACCCCGGCGGAAATGATTTACGAAAACCATTTAAAGCGGCTTAACCCGCCTTCGCGGGTGGAGCCGCTTTTTTGCTTCAAGCGGGAAAGATGGCGCCGCTTAAATTTACTAAGATAAAGAAGCGCGATTCGGGCCGGTCCGTCCGGTAACGGCGGAGGCCAAAAGCCGGGAGGCGAAAAGTGAAGGATTCCGTCACGTTAAAAAAGAAACACATCGCGATAATAATGGCGGTATTCGCCGCCTGTGCGATCGGCGTCGGCGCGTACATAGCTTTGACCGGCTTTAACAAGACGGCCGATATCGGCGGCGACAGCACGCCGCTCGGCGGCGTGGGCTTCAAGCTCGACGAATCCGCGAAGGAATACGAAGGCAGGGAGCCGGAAAACCGGGGCGGCACGCCGGGCATCAAAATCCCCGGCTACGACACGGTCAGGCTGCCTTCGGACACGACCGACGTGAAGATGATTCTGCTAAACCCCGAAGGCAACCCATGTTACTTCGTCTTCGAACTCGTGATCGGGGACGAAAGCTACTACAAGTCGGATTTCGTCGAACCTTCCATGTGCATAGAGGACTTGAAGCTTGGCAAATCCCTCCCGAAGGGCACGCACACGGCGACGCTAAAGATCAGCACATATTCGCTCGACGAAAGCCTTTCACCGATGAACGGCGCGAACGTGGAATTTGAGCTGGTCGTGTTTTGACCGGAGCATCAATCCGGCGAAAAAAAAGAGGGAGAAAAAAATGAAAAATCCCGCGAAAATAATCCTGGCGCTAGCGCTTGCGCTTAGCCTTTCCGTCCCGGCCCTGGCTTATACCGAAGGGGACGAGCCGCAAACAAACGTGTATCTTGCATACGATGCGCCCGAGCCCAAATACGTCGTGACCATCCCCGCCGAGATTTACCTGAAAATTGACGAGAATGTCG
>WREB01000288.1 GCA_009779525.1 Defluviitaleaceae bacterium | reverse complement strand
TCATTTATTAGCGAAAAAAAAGTCTATAAGCGGCCCGTGGCCGTGCTGATGGAAAAGAGCCCGCAAATGATCGCCGCGTTTTTGGGCGCGGCGTACGGCGGGTGTTTTTATGTCCCGATCGAAACGGACGCCCCAGCGTTGAGGATCAAGACGATCTTGGATTTGACCGAACCCGGGCTAGTCATTATCGACGAATCGGCGCGAGATATCGTAAAAGAAACCGGACAAGCGGAAAAAACCGCCCGCTACGATGAAATCATAAAAACGCCGATCGACGATTTCGCGCTTGATTTTATTCGAAGGCGGTCGATCGACGCGGATCCGGCGTACGTCGTGTTCACATCGGGATCCACCGGAGTCCCGAAGGGCGTGGTCGCAAGCCACAGATCCGTGATCGATTATATCGAGAATTTAAGCGAGGTCCTGCGCTTTAACGAAGACACGGTTTTCGGCAACCAGGCGCCGCTTAACGTAGACGCGTGCCTTAAAGAAATTTACCCGACGCTTAAGTTCGGCGCGACTACGCACCTGATACCGAAAAGGCTGTTCATGTTTCCCGTGAAGCTGATCGATTATTTGAACGAAAAAAAAATCGACACGATATGCTGGGTCGTTTCGGCCCTGACGATGATATCGGGCCTCGGTGCGCTGGATAAGCATACGCCCGGGACGCTTGGGACGATCGCGTTCGGCGGCGAGGTTTTCCCGGTCAAACAGTTTAACATATGGAAAAACGCGCTTCCCGGCGCGCGCTTCGTCCAGCTATACGGCCCGACCGAGGCGACCGGAATGTCGTCATATTACGAGGCCGACCGTTTGTTTGGCGAAAACGAAAGCATACCTATCGGGCGGCCGTTTAAAAACACGGGGATGTTTTTGCTAAATGAGGAAGGAAAGGAGCCGAAGCAGGGCGAAAAGGGCGAAATATGCATAAGGGGCGCGTGTCTATGCCTTGGTTATTTTAAGGACAGAGTAAAAACGGAGGCCGCGTTCGTACAAAACCCGCTTTCGGTTTTTCCGGACGCCATATATAAAACCGGAGACATAGGCGTTAAGGGCGACGACGGAAATTTTTATTACGTCTGCAGGCTTGACCAGCAAATAAAGCACATGGGGCACCGCATCGAGCTCGCGGAAATAGAGCATGCGGCCGCGGGAACCGAAGGGGTTAACTCCGCCTGCGCCGTATACGACCAAATCCGCTCGAGGATAACGCTGTACTACGCGACGCGCGGCGCGGTAACGGCCGCGCAATTAATCGATCGCCTAAAAAAAACGCTGCCCGGCTACATGCTTCCGTACGCGTGCGAGCGTCTTGATCAAATGCCTCTTACCCAAAACGGAAAAATCGACCGCGCCGGCTTGCTAAAAAAGATTTTAGAGGAAAGGGAAGCTTAAATGGAAAAGCTGCTTGGCATATTGACGAAGATGTATCCCGACGCGGACGTTTTAACTAACGAAGGATTGGTCGATAATGGCGTCCTCGACTCGATGGGAATAATCACTCTGATCGCCGAGATTAACGATAAGATCGGCGTGGCGATCCCCGCCGACGAAATCCTTCCCGAAAACTTCAACTCATACGCGTCCATCAGCGCGCTCGTCGAACGCCTCGAGGATTATTAACCCGGCTATGTAGTATAATCATGCATCAAACCGGATTCCGCCGAGGGCTTGGTATCGATGCATTTCGTATCGCTTCAATTCATTTTGTTGATCTTCTTCCTGCTCGCGGTATTTTATTCGGTTCCCCGCAGGTTCGGCTGGATGGCGCTTTTGGCCGGTTCGGTCGTTTTTTACGCGCTTTCGGGGCCGGCTTACCTGATATATTTATTTACGACGATTATTTCCGCCTATCTCGCCTCCGCTTACATAGGCGGGCGCTGCGCGGCCCGCGACGAAGACATGGCGCGCGAACCGGAAAAAAACGCAAGGAAGGAAGCGAAGGCGAAGGCGAAGCGCGACTGTAAAAGAGTCCTGGCGCTGTTCATGTTCGTCAATATAGGAATGCTCGCCGTTTTTAAGTACACGGATTTTTTTATCCTGAACTTAAATTCTTTAATGAACATTCGGGGAAGCGGCGGAAACCTGCGGCTGCCGGGCCTTGCGGCGCCGCTTGGGATATCGTTCTACACTTTTCAGACGTCCGGATACGTGATCGACGTCTACCGCGAAAGGGTGAAGCCGGAAAAAAACATTTTTAGGCTCGCGCTTTTCGTTTCGTTTTTCCCGCAGATCATACAGGGACCGATCAGCAGGTTCGGCGATTTGGCCAAAAGCCTTTGCGCCGACCGCGCTGAAGGGTTACGGGACGCGGCCGCCCGCAAAAACATCGCTTTCGGCGCTTACCGAGTGCTTTGGGGATTCCTTAAAAAAATCGTTATCGCGGACAGGCTTTACCCGGCCATAACGCATATGATGAAAGGCGATAACCCGATAGGCGGGGCGTACGCCCTTATAGCGATAATGCTTTACGCGGTCACTATTTTCGCGGACTTCACCGGCGGCATCGACGTCACGATCGGCACTGCGCAGATGTTCGGCGTGAAAATTACGGAAAACTTCAACAGGCCATTCCACGCGGTTTCGCTCGCCGACTATTGGCGCAGGTGGCACATAACGATGGGGACTTGGTTTCGCGATTACGTGTTCTATCCTTTGTCCGTCAGTAAGCCGATGCTCGCTTTTTCCAAACGCGCGCGGGGCGTTTTCGGCGAAAGAATCGGCAGGAAGCTTCCGGTATACGTATCCATGCTCAGCGTCTGGTTCCTGACCGGCCTTTGGCACAACGCGACATGGAATTTCATCGTTTGGGGCTTGGTAAACGGCGCCGCGCTGCTTATATCGCAGGAACTCGAGCCGCTTTACAAACGGTTCAACAAGCGGTTCGCGGTTTCGGAAACCGTTTTTTACAAGGCGTTTCGCGT
>WREB01000287.1 GCA_009779525.1 Defluviitaleaceae bacterium | reverse complement strand
GTACGTGATCTGGACGAGGCATTTGAAATCGCGAACGACGTAGCGCCCGAGCATCTGGAGATTTTAACGGAAAACCCGCTCGAACATCTGCCCAAAGTGAAAAACGCCGGTTCGATTTTCTTGGGCGAAAACACGCCGGAGCCGCTAGGCGATTATATGAGCGGGACGAATCACGTCCTGCCGACGGGGGGGACCGCGAGATTTTATTCGCCTCTGGGCGTGTACGATTTTGTAAAATACAGCTCATACAGCTATTATCCGCGGGAGGCGCTCGCGGAGCTTAAAGACGACGTTATGAAATTCGCGGCGTCGGAGGGGCTTAACGCGCACGCAAACTCGATAAACGTCAGGTTCGAGTGATTGGGGAAACGATACGGTATGGACTATTTAAGCGAAAAAGCGAGGCGGCTCGAGCAGTATGTCGCGGGCATGCAGCCGAGGGAGACCGGCTGGATAAAGCTGAACACGAACGAAAACCCCTATCCGCCGTCGCCCGAGGTGGCTAGGTCGCTGAAAAACGCGGATCTCGCTAGATTGAGGCTGTATCCCGACTACGACAGTGTCGGGTTGCGCGAGGCCGTGGCGTGGAATTTCGGCGTAGAGGAAGAAAACGTGTTTTGCGGCAACGGTTCCGACGAAGTGCTGGCGCTTGCGTATCAGGCGTTTTTTAGCGGCAAGGGAAATATTTTGACGCCCGACGTGTCTTACGGGTTTTACCCGGTCTGGAGCCGGATGTATGACGTCGGGGAGAAAATAACGCCCCTGCGCGACGATTTCACGATCGGAGCGGATGATTACAAGCGCGGAAACGGCGTTGTTATCGCCAATCCCAACGCGCCGACGGGCATCGCCCTCGGCGTGCCGGAAATCGAGAAAATAGCGCGGAACAACCCGGAAGGCGTGGTGGTCGCCGACGAGGCGTATATGGATTTCGCTGATCGCGCGGACGTCGAAAGCGCGGTTTCGCTGACGGCGAAATATGAAAACCTGCTCGTTGTACGGACGTTTTCAAAATCGCACTCCCTTGCCGGGATGCGCGTGGGGTTCGCGATCGGGAGCCGAACGCTGATCGACGGACTGCGGCGCGTCAAGAACGCGTTCAACTCTTATCCTTTGGATTTTCTGGCGCAAACCGCCGCGACGGCCGCTATTCTCGACAGGGATTATTGGAACGAGACGAGGAGACAGGTAATCGCGACGCGCGGGAAAACGGCCGCGCGGCTGCGCGAGTTGGGATACAGAACGCTCGATTCGCAGGCGAATTTCCTGTTTATGGAGGCAAAAGCAACAAAAAGCGCGAAAGAGCTGTATGAATACCTATTCAACAATAAAATACTTGTGCGTTATTGGGATAAACCCAGAATAAGCGGCTTTTTAAGGGTGTCGATCGGGACGGATTCCGAAATGGAGGCGTTTATAAAATGCGTAGAAAAACAAACGAGACCGAGGTAACGGTCGCATTTGGAAATCAAACCAAAATCGACACGGGCGTGGGGTTTTATAATCACATGCTTGAGCTTTTCGCCTTCAGAAGCGGGCTGAAATTGGAAATCAGCGCGTCAGGCGATATGGAAGTCGACGCGCATCACACAATAGAGGACGTCGGCATAACTTTGGGGCGGGCTGTTTCCGAAATGCTGGGCGATAAAAACGGCTTAGCGCGGTACGGCTCCGCGCGTGTGCCTATGGATGAATGTTTGGCGCAGGTTGACGTGGACATTTCCGGCCGTCCTTATTTGGTGTTTAACGCGGACGTCAAGGACGACATGATGGAGGAATTTTTCCGCGCGGTCGCGTTTAACGCCGGAATAACTTTGCACGTCAACTTGCTCTACGGGAAAAATGAACACCACAAATGCGAGGCGATTTTCAAGGCGTTCGGCAGCGCGCTGGGGCAGGCGATAAAGAAAAGCGGCGAAGGCGTGCCGTCCACGAAGGGGGTTTTGTGATTGGCCGCAGTGGCGCGGTTATCCCATGGAGTGGCGAAATGCTTATAATCCCGGCGATCGACCTGCAAGGTGGCGAGGCGGTACGGCTCCACAAGGGTGACTACGCAAAAAAAACCGTCTATAGCCGGGACCCGGCCGGGCTTGCGCGTAAGTTCGAGAAAATGGGCGCGAAATATTTGCACGTCGTAGACCTCGACGGAGCGAAAAGCGGCGGTACTGCGAACATAGACGCCATTCGCGGGATCCGCGAAAGCGTGAATATCCCAATACAAGTCGGCGGCGGAATCAGGAACGCCGAAACCGTATCGCTTTATCTTGACGAGATAAAGGCAAACCGCGTTATTTTGGGGACGGTCGCGGTTAGAAACCCGGATTTTGCGCGGGAAATGATCGAAAAGCACTCGTCCAGCCGCATTGTAGTGAGCGTCGACGTAAAAAACGGCTCTGTAGCGGCCGCCGGCTGGCTGGAAGACAGCGGCGTGGACTATCTGGCGTTTATCGAACGGTTGAAAGAGTTGGGAGTAGAATACATTGTAGCGACCGATCTTTCCAGGGACGGAACTTTGACTTCGCCCAACTGGGCCATGTACGAGCAAATCAGGGGAATAAACGTAATAGTTTCCGGCGGCGTCGCCGGTGAAGCCGATTTGGAAAAAGCCGCCGGCTATTACGGCGTTATCGTAGGGAAGGCGTTTTATGAAGGAAAGGTTGACCTGGAAAAATGCTTAAAAATAAAAAAAGAATAATCCCGTGTTTGGACATTATGAACGGGCATGTCGTCAAGGGCGTGAATTTCGTTGATTTGGCCGATGTCGGCGAAGCTGTCGATATCGCCAAACGTTACGAGCGGCAATGCGCCGACGAGGTGGTATTCCTTGATATAACCGCAACTAACGAGCGGCGCGAAACGAACCGCGAGCTGTTCGAACGGGCGGCCCGCGAGCTGTCCATACCGCTGACCGTCGGAGGCGGCGTCCGCACGATCGACGACTTT
>WREB01000286.1 GCA_009779525.1 Defluviitaleaceae bacterium | reverse complement strand
TGATCGTCCCCGACTTGCCGTTTAACGCGAAAAAGTCGGCTTCGGCGTCCTTCTTTTCGTCGCGCATCTCCATCCTGTACCTCGAGGCGCGGCGCAGTATGCTTTCGGCCAAAAACGAGGATTCGATCCCTTTTTTAAAATGGAGCTCGACGATCCAGGAGGTCCTGTCCGAATCGGTTACGACGAGCCTCAGCTGCTCGGTCGAAAGCAGGCTGTACTTACGCTGATACTGTATCGTCCGGAGCCATTCGTACCTAACGTGGCCGACCAAAACCTGCTTGCGCTTAAGCGTCCTGTCCTTCCCGACATGCAATATCACGCGCGAGTCGGTGACGTAAACGTCCATGCCCGTATCCATCGAATACGCCGAAGGCGTGAAGGCCGCGGCGCTTTCCTTCTTTTCGCGGAGGTAGTACATGTGCGCCGTGACTACGTTGTCAAGCCCCCGGTCCCATTTTTCCGGCACGGGGCGCCCCCTTTCGTCGGTCGCGACGTACATGAAGGGGTTTTGGTCCGTCCCCTTGTTTGAGACGACTATCGGGCTGTAACGCAACTCGTTCTCCTTTTTTACAAGCCGAACAGCTTGGCGTAGGCGTATAAGAACGCCGCCGCGGCGATAATAAACACGACCGAACCGACGCTTATCGCCTTGGCGATTCCGCCGCCGGCTTTAAACGCCGAATTGATCTGGTCGTGCTTTTTGCTTTGCCTTTTGATTTTTTCCCAGCCGGCTTTGTCCTCGTCCGTATTTACTGCCCCCTACTGCCTGACGAATTTGGTTCCGCCGAAATAATTTTCCCAAAATTACTTTGCTCCGTCCGCAGGGGTTAATTTTTTCGTTAATTGTTTTCGATGATTATTCTTCGTAGTCCGGCACTTTGAATAGGCGCAGGTCGTCCACCCAGAACGAGTAGTCCACGTCGCCGCCCGCCTGCGGATATATCGGCGCCTCGCCGACAAGCGTGCCGTCCCAGGTTACGTCGATCGTAGCCTCGATTTTTTTCCAGAATTCGTTGCCGAGGGACGTGCCTCCGGCCGTCGGGAAGCGCCATCCGGTCGCGGAGTTTGTGCCTATGCAAATCCCCGCCCAAGAGTTCGGGACTTCCGAGAGGAACCAAGCCTCGACAAAATAGAAGCCCTTGCCGTATTCCTTGAAGATGTCCAGCGCGTCGTAGCAGAGGCACTGCCAGTTTACCGTCTTTTCCGTCACGTAGCCGCTGTACTTCCCGTTTTTGGAGTTGACTTCGCTGATGTAAAACTCGAATTCCGGCGGCTCCTGGTTCGGGTACCATTCCGGAAGCAGCTCGCCGGACTCGAAGTCGCCGTTTGGCAAAAATATCTCGGTTAGCGCTTCCGCCCGAAAAATCCTGACCGCGTCCACCCAAAAGGCGTCCGACTCGCACGAGATTTTTAAGGAAGCGCCGTCGACCGCTCCGGCCCAGTCCAAGTCGAAGATGGCGCTGACGCATTTGAACGCGGTCAGCATCTTCATTCCGACCGAATTGTTCACGGCTATTTGGTCGCTTTGGTAATTCGCGAGCAAGCCGCCAGCGTTTAAGTCGACTTGAAAGGACGAGAGGACCTGGACGTTCGTGTCGGGCAAAATCCAGTATTCGATGTAATACCTTCCCGGACCGTTTTCGTTAAGGATTTCCGTTATGTCGAACGCCGGGCCCTCAAAGCCCTCGACCTTATCGTTCGTGTAGACGCTGGCTTCGCCCCTGTACGCCTGGGCTTCGTCCCGAAACATCGTCACCCCGGCTTCGCCGCCATCGTTCCTGAACCATCCGACTGCGTCGCCATCCGAGCCTTCCTCGAAATCCCAGTTGGAATTTGCAAGCAGGTTGGTCAGCGTGATTACGGATTCCGGCTCGGGCTCCGGCGTCGGTTCGATCGTCGGGTCCGGTTCCGCCGCTTTCGTCGGCTCGGGCGTTTCGGTAGGAGTCGGAGTTGGCGCCGCCGTAGGCCCGGCGGTCTGCAAACCGCCGCCGCCGCAGCCGGAAACGAGCGAAAGAACCAACGCGCCTGCGAGAATAAAGGCGATGATCGTTTTTTTGCTTTTCATTTGAAGCCTCCGTTTAATTATTTAAAATCTATCTTAATCGTATAGGGAAGCCCGTCGCCCTCTTTGGTGATTCCCGCGCGAAGGCCCTCGGGGGTTTGCTCCCATGTTATTTGCCCGCCGCCAAGCAGCGCGGCGTTTGTGATTTTTTCGTTTTTGCCGTCCGCGGCGAGCGACTTGATCAAAAGCTTTCCGTCTTCCGGCCGCTTAAGTCCGAACGCGTAAAGCGAACCGCCTTTTTTGGTGAAGCGGAAATCTTCCGACGTATAATTTACGTTTTGCTCCTTAAACGCGCCTTCCTCTACGCGCACCGGCCCCTCCGCGTGCGCGCGCCACGGGCGCGTCGCGAAAATGCCTTCGCCGTTTGCGCCGATCCAATTTGAAAACGTTTCGATCAACTTCATGCATTCGTCGTCGAACGTCCCGTCGGGCTTGATCGGGAAATTGAGGAGCATGCAGCCGTTTTGGCTGACGACGTCGATCAGCATGCATATGAGTTCGTTCGCGGACTTGTACGGGATGTACTGGTTGTAGAACCAGTCGCCGGCGTGGGTGTCGGTTTGGAACGGGACGTCCGTTATCCTGCCGGGCAGCCCGTTCTCCCAATCGTCCGTCGCGATGCCCTTCCGGTAGTCGCCGTGGTAGAGGTCCGGGAAGATGTGGTCGATGTCCTTGATCAGGTTCACCGCTTCCTGCCTGCCGTTTACCTTGACGTTGTGGTTGTAATAATTGGCGCACATCGCCCTGCCGACGTCGCCGAACGGCAATGCGCCGTCCATGTATATGATGTCCGGGTCGTAGCGCTCGACTAAGTCCTTGGTGCGCAGGAACCAGTTGAGGGCGACTTCGTTCGGCGCGTTTCGCGGGTAGGCCATGTTGGTGTCGTCGCTTTTTTTGAAATAGAAATCTTC
>WREB01000285.1 GCA_009779525.1 Defluviitaleaceae bacterium | reverse complement strand
CGCGGCGTCGCGCCCTATTTCCTCCATGTCCAGCCCCTCGACAAACTCGTATCCGCGCATGGCGCCGGGGGCGTTGAATCCCGTTTGCTTTTCGCTTTCGGAGGAAGCGACCGCCGAGACGATGACGCGCGTCCTCACCCTTCGGTCTTCCGCCCAAACGCCGTTCGAGTTTACGATCAGCACGTCCTGCACGGTGGAAACGTACGTGTTGCTTGTTTGCGTCACGGATGCGTCAAACGACTTTGATGCGTCGTGAGCCGATCGAAGCCGTTCCACCGTGGCCTTTTTTTGCGCGCCCGACGGAAGTATCAACGCCGCGTGGCGGTTTTCGATTGAAAGCCTGTCCCTTCTGTCGAGCATTATTACCCCGTTGATCGTGGCGCCTTCCGCGAGCGCGGCCTTGACGGCCTGGGCGGCTTCTTTCGCAAGGCGGATCAGGCTGGCTTTGTCCGTTTTGTTCGTGTAGGCGTAGACCGCGGTGAACCCGTAGACGATCCTGAGCCCGCATCCGTAGTCGACGCCCCAGTTAGCCTTTTCGACCAGGCCGTTGACCATGGAAATAGTTTCGCGTTCCGCGTTTTCCAAAAAAATCTCGGCAAGGCCGCCGCCCGTTGACATTGCCGCGGTCAGCACGTCGTAGGCGAGTTGCTTGTCAAGCAATCCAATCCCTCCTATGTATCCTCGTTTTTTTTCTTCCGTTCGGTTTGCGCGCGTATGCTGCCGGACAAATTGTGAAGGACCGCCGCTATCCGCGCGTTAAGCGCGGCTTCTTGCCCCGCGTCCGAATGACTCGCGCTTGAGCCGGCAATATCATCCGCGCCTTCCGCCGCGGCGGGCGAAGGCATGACCGCGGCTTCCTCCCCCATTCCTTTTTTGACAAGCCTCGCGTTCGCCAATTCTTTAACAAGCGTGTAAAAGACCGTAAACGTGGGCACTCCTATGAACATGCCAAGCGGCCCCATTATAGCCGTCATCGTCATGATCGCGAAGATGACCCAAAACGAAGAGATGCCTATTCGCGAGCCGATTATCTTCGGCCCGATAATGCTTCCGTCTATCTGCTGCAGTATAAAAATAAACAGCGCGAACCAAAACGCCTGGGCCGGATCCGCCATCAGCAGAAAAAAAATGCTCGGTATCGCGCCTATGAAAGGGCCGAAAAACGGGATCACGTTAGTTATTCCGATGATGACGGAAATAAGCATCGCGTAGTTGAACCTGAACGCCGCCATGAACGCGAGGCAAATGAAAAAGATGATGACCGATTCCAATACCTTCGCGCCGATGAACCCGCCGAAAATCTGGCGCGTCTTAAACACGACGTAGGCAAGCGTCTTGACGAACCTCTGCGGAAACGCCGCGTTCAAAAGCTTCTTAAGCTGGCCGATCATGCGTTCCTTGTCCGCGAGCATGTAAAACGCGACGATGACCGCGAGCAGGATGTTGAAGACCTGCCTTACGGTATCGAATATGAACGCCGCCGTCGCGTTGATGATCGTCTCCGAATACTCGATGAAATACGAAGTCGCAACGGTGGTCGCGCCGTAGGCGAGTTCGCGGAGCGAATTTTCCACGTCGACGCGCAGGCCGAACCTCGAGACGACGCGCTGCAGCGACGCTGAAACATTCGAGATGCTGACCCCTATCCTCGTTTTCATGAAGGAGTCGTAATTGGAAACGGATTCGTCGATTAGGTTCGCGTCGCCGTGACGGACGCCGTTTTCATCCGGCTCCGTTTCGTCAACTTCCGGTTCCGCCGGGGAAAACAGATCCGTCACGTTCGTGACAAGCTGCCTCGCGCTCGCGCTTATCTGCGGGAAAACCATCCAGACGACGAGCGAAAGGGCGATAAGCGCCGTCAGAAACGTCGCGGCAAGGGAAGCGAGCCGCCTCAGCTTCGCCTCGCCGCGCTTGCGCGAAGCCCTGCCACGGAAGGCCAATTTGCCGAATACCTTTCGCTCGTAAAGCATCATGAGCGGATTGAGCAGGTACGCGATCACGAACCCGTAAACAAACGGCTTTATCACCGCGACGATCGGTTCGTAACGGCGGTTTATGAAATAATCGCGCCAGCCGAGCAGAAGCACAATGAAAAGCGCGCCGAGCGCTATCACCGCGAACACGTATAGCGCTATCAGCGCGTAATTGTTGGCGAACTTGTTTTTCATCCGGACACCTTGCGTCGCATGCGGCAAGTATAATATAAACGCGGCGTTTTTGACAGCTTCCGGGTGATTCCATATAATTTTCGCTTAGGCGGATATTATGCGGAGGATCGGCTTGGAGTTCGATATCAAAGAAGAATTAAAAAAGCTGCCAAACAAGCCGGGCGTCTACGTCATGAAGGACGAAAACGGCGCGGTTATTTACGTCGGCAAGGCGGTAAACCTGCACAGCCGCGTCAGAAGCTATTTTCAGACTTCATCCGTCAAGCACGAGCGCCTGAGGGTGCTTTCCGGCAACATAGACTCGTTCGAGTATTTCGTCACCGACAGCGAGATCGAGGCGCTCGTACTCGAATGCAATCTAATCAAGCGGCACAATCCCAAATACAACATCAAGCTGAAGGACGACAAGGCTTACCCGTACATAAAGGTCACGGTCAACGAACGGCTCCCGCGAATAATAATAGCGCGCGACAGGGGCCGCGACCGCGCAAAATACTACGGGCCGTACATGTCTGGCGAACGCGTCCGGGAAATAATCGGATTGATACACGACATCTGGCCGATCAGGAAATGCCAGCGAGTGTTCCCAAGGGATTACGACAAGGAGCGGCCCTGCCTCAACCACCATATCGGTAAATGCATGGCGCCTTGCAACAGGCTGATCGGCGAGGACGAATATAAAAAATTCATAATTGAGGCCGAACGCTTCATCCAGGGAAAAACGGAGGAAGTCGCGCTGCGGCTCGCCGCCGAAATGGCGGAGTGCGCCGAAGAATTGCAATTCGAGCGCGCCGCGGAGCTGCGCGACCT
>WREB01000284.1 GCA_009779525.1 Defluviitaleaceae bacterium | reverse complement strand
TAAAACCGCAAACCAAAATTTTTCGGTGAATCCCGTAACGTATAATATTCCGTCGTTATTATTGATAAGCCTTTTAATTAAATTATTCTAAAGCGACGCCAGTCACGTTCCCATCCGCGTCGGTTAGGTACCTGCCCTTCGTCATGTCCAGTATCACGTATTCGTTTTCCCATTTGTCCCGCACCACGGCGCATTTGCCGATCGGGATGTCGAACGGCCCGTCTATCACCCTTCCCCCCGCCTCCGCGATGGCGTTAAGCGATTCGACTACCGAGCCGACCCTAAAGTCGGCGTACACCCTTTTTCGAACCGTCTGCAGCACGACTTCTGATTCGCCTTCGTCCATACCAAGGCCCGCGGTCGTGTCGGCGCGCCATAAAAGTTTCAGCCCCAACCCGTCGCGGTAGTAGGCGATCCCCTCGTCCAAATCCGAAACGTACAGCTCCACGCAGTCGACGTTCTTTATAATTCCGGGCATTAATGCCTCCCCATTCGTTTTCGATTTATCAGGCCACGGATTCTATCATAAGATTGTGTAAAATTCGCGCCGTTTTTGCGGCGCTTTTAACCGTCGGCTTAAAAAAGCCGCCGTAATCCGGCGGTTTTCGGCTTTACATATAATTTACATTCCCCTTACATAAAAATGGTATTGCGTAAAATTGCCGTCTTGTAAAATTCGCTGTCTTTAAAAACATTACGGGAGAATGAATGATGAAAAAACCACTTGTTATCGCTTTGGTATTTACCGCGCTCGCCTTAGCGTTTGCGGCCTGCGGCGCAAATTCCAATTCCGGCGGTTTCGACAAGAACCGGGTGATCGCGGTAAACACCCGCGAAGACGGAAGCGGTACGCGCGACGCGTTCGTCGGTATCACCGGCGTAGGCGACGACATGTACAAAGAAGCGGTCGTCGACGAAAGCACTTCGGGCATCCTCGCCAAGGTTATGAGCAACGATTACGCGATCGGATACGTTTCGATCGGCTCGCTCAACGAAAGCGTCAAGGCGCTTAGCGTGGACGGTGTCGCGCCTTCGCATGAAAACGTTTTCAACGGCACGTACGGTATCCAGCGGCCGCTATTGGTCTGCGTAAACGAAGAAAATTCCGGAAGCGAGTTGGTCAAGGATTTTATCAACTTCATGCTCTCCTCGGAGGGGCAGGAAATTTCCGGGACGAGTTGGACGAAAATAGACATGAACGCCCCCGCATATAGCGCAAGCGGATTGACCGGAACCCTCAAAGTCGGCGGATCCACCTCCGTCGAGCCGCTGATGCAGCGGCTGAGGCAGGCGTATATCGTACACAACCCCGGCGTCTCGATCGAAATATCCGGCGGCGGCTCTGGCACGGGAATAAGCGAGGCTACAAGCGGAGTCCTCGACATCGGAATGTCGAGCAGGGCGCTTAAGGACAGCGAAAAAACCGCCCTCGCACATACCGATATCGCGCTCGACGGCGTCGCGGTCATCGTAAATCCCAAAAACCCGCTCGGAAGCATAAGCGTTGAACAGATCAAGGCGATCTTCACCGGTGAGTTTACCAAGTGGTCGGAAATTAAATAATAAAACTTCGGTTCCCCGTTCGTTATCCGAACGGGGAATCCTTTTTAACGGGGCTGTTTGGTTTGGTAAAAGCAAAGGAAAACATAATGCGGATCGTTTTCTTCGTTGCGGCGCTGGCTTCGGTGCTTTCGGTCGCATTGATCTGCCTTTTCCTGTTCGCCCAGGGTTTCCCGGCGATTATGAAAATCGGCGCGCTTGAATTTATTTTTGGGCAGCATTGGGCGCCGACCGCGTCGGAACCGGCGTTCGGAATCCTCCCAATGATCTTAGGCAGCGTGTACGTTACGGCGGGCGCCGTCCTCCTGGGCGTACCGATCGGAATCCTCACCGCGGTCTTCATGGCGCGCATGTGCCCGGAATGGCTCTATAAGATAGTCAAGCCCGCCGTAAACTTGATGGCGGGCATTCCTTCGGTGATATACGGTTTTTTCGGAATGATGGTGCTTGTGCCGGGGATCTTCGGATTATTCGGGAAAAGCTTCGGGATTATGAGCGGCGACACAATGCTCGCCGCATCGATTTTGCTTGGGATAATGATTCTGCCGACGGTCATCGGCATAGCGGAGACCAATATCCGAGCTGTTCCCAACGAAATATACGAGGGCGCCGTCGCGCTCGGCGCAAGCCATGAGCGCGCCGTTTTCAAGGTAATCCTGCCCGCAGCGCGTTCGGGCGTTATGGCCGCGGCGGTGCTTGGCGTCGGGCGCGCGGTAGGCGAGACGATGGCGGTCAGGATGGTGGCGGGAAACCAAGCCGTCCTTAGGGCGCCGCACGAATACCTAAAAGGCGTTCGCACGCTTACGACCAACATCATAATGGAAATGGGCTACGTCGAGCACGGAAGCATGCATTTCGGCGCGCTGATCGCCACGGGCGTCGTGCTCTTTATATTCATATTGATAATAAACATGCTGTTTTCGATTTTGAATCAGGAAAAAAAGGATGTAGGCGCGAAAAAGGCGAAACGGCTTGAAGAAAGCGTTGCTCCATGACGGTCGGATTAACGGATATAATCAAACGCAGGAAGCCTTCGGACTGGCTCAGGTTCCTTTCGGTATGGGGCGCGGCTTTCGCGACGATGGCGGTACTCGTCTACACGGCCGGCTTTATCATAATAAAGGGGATTCCGCATATAAAGCCTTCGCTTTTTTCAACGACATATACGGTTGAGAACCAGTCGCTCTACCCCGCGCTAGTAACCACCCTGATAATCGTAGGCTTGACATTGCTTATAGCGGTTCCGTTCGGGATATCGACCGCCATATACCTGGTCGAATACGCGCGGCGCGGGAGCAGGCTTGTCAAAATCATACGTCTTACCGCCGAAACGCTAGCCGGGATCCCTTCCATCGTTTTCGGTTTGTTCGGATATATTTTTTTCGCCACATGGCTTGGATTTGGGAAGTCGATTGTCGC
>WREB01000283.1 GCA_009779525.1 Defluviitaleaceae bacterium | reverse complement strand
GTCGATGATCTCGGCCGACAGACCGTATTTTTCGTTTAAGATGTCAGCCGCCTCCAATGCGCGGTATAACGCCGCGCCGACGGTTAATACGGTTACGTCGCCGCCCCTTCGCTTGATGTCCGGTACTCCTATCGGAACCTCGTAAAAACCCTCCGGAACGGGCTTAAACATTTCACCGATATCGTAAATGCGCTGGCTTTCGAAAAAAACCACCGGGTCGGTACCGGCGAGCGCGGAATTCATCAGGCCCTTCGCGTCGTACGGCGTCGCCGGAAACACGACTTTAAGGCCGGGAATGTGCGCGCAAAGGCTCGTCCAGTCCTGGCTGTGCTGCGCGCCGTACTTGCTTCCGACGGAAACGCGAAGCACGACGGGCATCTTGATTTGGCCGGCGCTCATCGCCTGCCACTTGGAAAGCTGGTTGAAGACTTCGTCGCCCGCGCGCCCGAGAAAATCGCAGTACATGAGCTCAGCGATCACGCGTCCGCCGCTCATCGCGTAGCCGACCGCGCTTCCCACGATCGCGGCCTCGGAAATCGGCGCGTTAAACAGGCGGTGATACGGAAGCGCCTCGGTCAGGCCGCGGTACACCGCGAACGCGCCGCCCCAGTCGCGGTTGTCCTCGCCGTAAGCGACAAGCGTCGGGTCGGTATAAAATTTATCGAATATCGCCTCGAAAATGCCGTCGCGCAGCTGGTACGCTTTGTTTTTCGGCACCGGCGCGCCGTTTTCGTCGAGGGCGAACCTCGATTTGCCGGCGATCTGCTTTACGCGCGGGTTCTCTTCTTTCGGCGCCTGCGTCTCGCATTCGCCTTCGGCCATTTTTTCGAGCCGGCCGTTCGAAAACATAAGCGAGCCGATCGCGTCGGGGTCCGCCGCAAGGTTTATTCGCGGCGATACGCCTTCGTCGGCCGCGAGCTTGAATATCCGCTCGATTTTGGCGAGAACGTGCGCGTCGATCGAATCAATTTCCGATTCGGCGCAAATCGACGCCTCGACGAGCTTCCTTTTATAATTAGCGACGGGGCATTCGGCGAGCCACGCCTCGGTTTCTTCTTTCGTCCGGTACGAACCCGAATCGGAAGGCGAATGGCCGGTCGTCCGGTAGGTCACGGTGTCAAGCAGCACCGGGCCCCTGCCTTCGGTGATGACGCGCAGCTTTCTTCGCATCGCGTCTATGACCGCAAGCGGATCGTAGCCGTCGACGCGCTCGGCGTGCATCTGCTCCGGGTTCACGCCGGCTCCGACGCGTACCGGCGCCCCGTAGCCCATCGTTTCACCCGCGGTCTGCCCGCCCATCCCGTAAAAATTATTCATGACGTTAAAAATGATCGGAAGTCCCTTGTTCCGCGAATGGTCCCACAACTGACGGATCTGGTCCATCGCCGCGAAATTCATGGCCTCCCAGACCGGGCCGCACCCAAGCGAGGCGTCGCCTATGTTGGCGACGACGACTCCCGGCTTTTTGTTTATCCTTTTAAAAAGCGCGCTGCCCGCGGCGATCGTGCCGGAACCCCCGACGATCGCGTTGTTCGGATATATGCCAAACGGTATGAAGAAGGCGTGCATAGAACCGCCGAGCCCCATGTTGAAGCCCGTCTTCTTTGCGAAAATCTCGGAAAGCGCCCCGTATAATAAAAAGTCGGCCGCAAGTTCTTTCGCGTCGGTTTGGTTTGCCGAAACCGCGCGCATCAAGGCGCCGCCAGAGACGCTTTCCATTATCGAATTAAGTTTGGTTTCGCCTGATTTTTCGATCGCGGAAAGCCCTTTCGCGATTATCTCGCCGTGGCTCCTGTGGCTTCCGAAGATGAAGTCGTCCGTCCCGAGCAGATAGGCCTGTCCGACCGCGGAGGCCTCCTGCCCGAGCGAAAGGTGCGCGGGCCCCGGATTGTCGTACGGCATTCCCTTATATGCGTTGGTCGTCTTTACCTCGTAAAGCATCGCCTCGAATTCGCGTATCAGCTTCATGTCGCGGTAGATCCTGATAAAGTCCGATTTGGAATAATTTACCTTTTCGCCTTCTATCGAACGGTTGTACTGATTCATTGAAATGTCGTTGAAATGCAGCCAGCCGGGCTTGCGCACGGTTTTCGGGTCGATTGTCTGTGATTTTGGCATATGGCGGCCTCCTTGCTTTATTCGTTTCGCTTATTTAATTTGGTCCAGCGTTTCTTTGATAATTTCCCCGACGGTCGGGTGGGGGAATACCATTTGCTTCGCGCGCCCTATCGTCGCGCAAGTCTCGATCATGACGGCGGCGGAGAATTATTTCCGACGAATAGCCGCCGATCATGTGGACGCCCAAAATTCTTTCGGTTTTTTTGTCCGCGATGATTTTGCAAAAACCGTCGTCGCCTTCGTTTTCGGCGAGGTAGCGCCCGCTGTACGCCATAGGGACTTTCGCGCAAAAATAATCGATTCCCGATTCTATGGCGCCCTGTTCGGTCAGGCCGACCGCGGCGGATTCGGGCTGCGCGTATATCACGGAAGGCACCGAGTCGTAGCGCATCCCGCCCCTGACCGGGCAGCCCCGCATGTCTGAGACCGCGACTTCCGCCTGCCTGTACGCGACGTGCGCCAGCATCATACGGCCGGTCACGTCACCCGCGGCGTAGACGCCGGAAACGTTCGTCCGCATCCGTCCGTCCGTCTTTACGCCGCTTTTATCGAACTCGACCCCGATAGTATCTAAGCCCGCGCCAAAGGCAAAAGGCCTCCTGCCGATCGAAAAAAGCGCCTTGTCGGCTTCGACGAGGCTTTTTTTCGTTCCGGATGAAATTTCCAGCGCCACGCGCCCGTTATTTTGCGAAACCGACTCGACTCTCGAATCGAGTTCGACCGTTATTCCCTTTTTCCTTAAGCTTCCGAGTAATGCTCCCGAGATGTCGCGGTCCACGGGGCCGCCGACAGTACCTAGCATTTCTATTACGACTACGACAGAACCCGCCGAAGCGAAATAACTTGCCATTTCGATTCCGAT
>WREB01000282.1 GCA_009779525.1 Defluviitaleaceae bacterium | reverse complement strand
TACGGGCTGACCGGCGTAAACCATTTCGCGAAAGACGAGGCGCCCGCGGGGATTTTCGGCGCCGGACGCAAGGCGAGCGGGCTCGGCGAAGCCGTAATTATTAGGCAGAAGCAGTCTCTCGCGGGCCTCGAAACTTTTTTATTCGACAAAATCGAAAAAAGATATAGGTCGCCGCTTGCCAAGGCATTGAAGATTTTTGGCAAAATTAGTTTCGAACACCTGCGCGACTGGCTCGACTGGCTCGAGCCCATCTTTTTGTACCGGGCGGGGCTTGCCTTCAAGCGCGGCGTTTACGGCTTGGGGCTTCGCGACTGCGCCGCAAGACCCGAAGGCGAATCTTTTTCGGCGGCAGACATGCGCCACCCCAATTCGGTTTTAGCGGGGAACGCGCCCGTCCCGGTATCGCTAAAATTTAACGCGGGCGACGCCGTCTTCGTCACCGGGGCAAACGGTTCGGGCAAGACCACGGGATTAAAGGCGCTCGCGCAAAACGCAGTCGTCGCGCAGCTCGGCTTCAACGTGCCGGCCGAAAAATTCTGCTTCGCTCCGCAAAAAAGCTTCGCGACGCTGTTTTCCTCGGGCGAGGACGGCATGTTCACGCATTCAAGGTTTCAGAGGGAGGCGGAGCTGACGAAAAAGATCGTGGCGGAAGCCTGCGACGGCGCTTTCGTTTTGCTTAACGAACCGTTTTCCTCGACGAACCCGGACGAGGCGAAAGGCCTCCTTTGCGAAGTATTGAAAGAGCTTCATGAAAAACGCGCGACGGTCGTCGTCGTCACGCACCTGTACGAGGCGTACGCGATGCTTGAGGCGGCCGGCTTACGCTTCGTCAAAAGCTACGTGACCAAAAGCGAGCCGCGTGAAGCGGGCGTCGCGCATTTTTATACGCTCGAGGGAAAAAAGCCCGGCGGCTACAGCCACGCGAAGCTGCTCGCTATCGAGCACGGCCTGCTTGCCGCGTCGCTCGTAAAAAATAAGGCCGCCGTAGGTCCGCTCGAAAAATATCTTTCGGCCGAGGCGCGCGATGCTTAAATTATTTGACAAACCTTTTGACGGAAAAACGTTTCCGGCGTCCGGCGGACTGCTCGGGGATTTGGCGCTCGAGCAGTACCTCGGAATTTTTTTCGCCGACCCGGCCAGATACCTGACTGGCGATCCCGAAGCGATACTCGAGCGAAACGCCGCAATTAAAAACCTCGCGGAAAACCGGGCGCTGTACGACGCGTTAGGCGACTATCTGGCCGCCGCCGAATCTATTAACGAATCGGCGCGAAGCGGCGCCGATGTTAACCCGCTCCAATCGCTTGCCCCGGCCGTAGGCGTCTGGCGGCTCCGCGAGTCGGTAATTGCGATCGCCTTATCCGTCGGGCCAAACGACGCGGACGCGTTTAAAAATTTAGCCGCGGATTTGAAAACCTTTTTATCCGAACGGTTTGTCGCAAATATCGATTCGGTTTGGGAAGCATTTGCGGCAGGGATAAACAATCCCGCGAGCCTCGCGCTTAGGGCGGATTTTTCGGAAGATCTATCCGTCGCGTCGGTAACGCTTACGCAAGTATCAGACAAGCGCTGCGCAAAAAATGGTTCGGCCGGCAAACCGGACGGGGCGCGGCAAAACAATCCTGGCAATGCGGATACGAAGCTTTGCGCGGACGCCCTTTACGCGCCGGCGCCAAGCGACAAGTCGCACGACTTCTTGCTGCGGGGCCAGGTCCTGGCGCTTGAAAGTTTGGCCAATGAATTGTCTAAATCGGTTTTGACCGAGCTGTCGGGCCTGACCGAGGACGCGCGCTTCGCGGTAGGCGCCGCGGCGTACGCGAAACGCATAGGCGCGTACGCGAAATGCGCGTGCTACGCGAAAATTCTTCCCTCGGTCGAAAAAACGCTGACCGCAAAAAACATGGCGCACCCCTTTTTCGCCGAATGCGCGGCGCTCACTAAAAACTCGGTGTCGATCGCGCGAGGCGGCGAATTGATACTGCTCGGCGGAAAAAACCGGGGAGGCAAGACGACGTTTTTGCAGACGGCCGGCGCGATGCAGGTCTTGTTTCAAATGGGCCTCCCGCTTCCGGCGGAATCCGCGGAGATAAGCCCCGCTTCGGGCGTCTTCGCCGTTTTCGCAAGGGACGAAGCCGAAGGGTTTAGCCGCGAGCGACAATTTGCCGAAACGCAAACCTCGGGAGAGCGCCCACGGTTTCAGGGAAAGCTCGGGCGCGAGCTTGCCGCGATGCGCGACGCTTTGTCCGCCGCCGACGAGTTTTCTCTTCTTCTCGCGAACGAGCCGATATCCGGCACCTCGCCCGACGAAAGCTATTATCTGAGCAAGGAGTCGGTCGGCGTCGCGAAAGCTAACGGCGTCCGCGGAATTTGGGTCACGCACCTCTACCGGCTCTTTGACGACGCGGCGGCGATGAACGCGTTCGGGTTCGGCAGCCGCGTCGCGTGCTATAGGACCGCGCCCGGCGACGGCCAAAAAGAGTTTACGATCGAGCCGGGCGTCCCGGAATACTACAGCGGCGCGACCGAGCTGCTTAACGGCTGAAGCGGCGATTTGCGGACGCCGAAAATTAACGGAAACGGCGTTTGACACTTATCCGCCGCTCCTATATAATCTTTATGTCCGTGCTAGCCGGGGAAGTGGCGGATCCCTGTACTCGAAACCCGCCATAGCGAGGGTGACGCCTGCCATAGGCTCCTTGCCTTCGGGGCCTGCCCGCGTCGGAAGGCGCTGACGGCCGGGTCCCGCGCAATGGTCCTTCGCGAACCGCGTCAGGTCCGGAAGGAAGCAGCGCTAAGCGAATGCGTCCATGTGCCGCGGGGGCGCCTGGCCCGAGCCGGACGCCGCGGTAACGCCCGGGGGGAAATGTCGAAGGCAGGCGCACGGATTATCAAGATTTTAAAGGGGGCAGACCAATGGATAAATGGAAGTACCTAAGGAAACTTAAGATCAGCAAGAACAAGGGCATCATCATAGGGGCGGCCATCG
>WREB01000281.1 GCA_009779525.1 Defluviitaleaceae bacterium | reverse complement strand
TTCTGTCGACGACGCCGCGCACCCACCTGAAATATCTGTCGCGCATGCGCGTGACAAACTCGTCGTTTGATGTGGAGTAGACGCGGTTGACCTGGTAGCCGCCCATCTCCATAAGCAGGTCCAGGCCGTCCTGCGTGACGTAGCGGACCTGGTTCGCGGCCTCGACGACCCCTATTATCATCCCGTGCTTTTCGATAATGGCGTTAAGGCGGCCGACTCCGTACTGCGTCCCGTCGAAGACTTTGTTTGCGAATATTATCGTCTTAATCCCGTATTTTGAAATAATTTCCTCGTATTCGTCCCAGAAACCCTCGCCCGAGCCCCTGCTCACCCCCGGGCAGAGCGCGACCGATAGGCCTAGCGAAGTTATGCTTTCGATCGCGGCGACGTCGTAGCCGAGCTGGACGTCCAGGATCGCGGCCCCTTCCTTGATCTTTTGCACGTTCGTGTGCTCCGCGTTCATCACGAAATAATCGTTGCCGTTCCATTCGAAGCGCAAAAACTCGGGGGTGCAGCCGCATTCCTCGGCTTTTTTCTGCGACATGTATCTCGCCTCGAGGCGCGATTGCAAAAATTCCGACGTGTCCTTTTCGGGCGAGACCGCGACCAGGTTTTCGTGGCTTATCTGGCGAAGCGGCGCCGTCTCCGCGTAAATGAGCCGGAGTAGGCCGTCGTCCCCGAGCCTTGCCCCAGCTATGAGTTCGCCTAGCGAAACGACTTCGATCGCGCCGCCCGCCGCCATGTCCCGAAGCGACAATTCCCTAAGCCCGATCGCCTGTATGCCCGCGCGCTTAAGGTCGCGGAGCACGTCGTCCATCCCGCGGTTTGAGTTTAACGCCGAAAGGTTGAACTCGCGGTAGTCCGCGACGCTCATCACCGTCCGGTTGGCCTGTTCGTTTCGCACCCGCAGCGCGAAGCTGCCCGCAGCAGCAACGAGCGACGCCAAAAGCGCCGCCCAGACGATTAGCTTTCCAAAATTTTGTTTAAGCATGAAACGCCCCCGAAACCTATTTTTTTAATATCTTTCCGAAACCCGCGAAAAAGGCCGCGGCGGCGTAAGCCGCTCCGCCGGCCGCAAGGAGGGCCGCGGTATGCAAAAGCGAACCACTTAAATACGCCTTGCCAAGCAAGACCACGGCAAGCAGCGCCGCAAGCGGCGGAAGCGCGCGTATGAAGCCGAACGCGAGCGGGAGTCCGACGCCTGGTCCGATTTCCCTTCGCAAAAAAAAGAAGAGGACAAGCGCGTAAAGCATCATGCAAAGCGCGGTGGTCAGGCTTATCCCGGTAATCCCGTAGTTTTTATAAAAAAACGCGTTCAGCGCCGCGTTTAGGACTATGCAGGCGAGGCTCGCGGCCATCGGCACACGGTATTTTTTGAAGGCGTAAAAGACCCTGTTGAAGATTTCCTGGCAGGCGTAGCCGATCGAGACGAAGCTGTAGTACAGGAAGCTCGCCGCGGTCATCTGGGTCGAGGATTCGTCGAAGGCGCCCCTCTGGTACACCATCGCGATTATCTCGCGGTGGTAGAAGGCGATCAAAAGCAGGTAGGGGAGCAGTATGAACAAAAGTATCTGAAAAATCGTCCCGATCAGTTCGCGCAGCCTGACGAAATCTTTTTCCATGCAGTATCTGGAGAGCCTCGGGAAAACGACGACCGACATCGCGACGACGAATACGCTCGTGATCGTTAGGAACAAATTGCTGCCGTATGCGAGGGCGGAGGAAGTGCCTTCGGATAGCAACGTGCCGAACCTGCGGTCGACGAGCAGACAGACCTGAAGCACCGAATTTCCGAGCAGTATCGGGACGAGGTTTTTATACAAATTTTTCATCTGGGCGCTCTTCGGCGAGATTCGCCCGAGGATCTTATAGCCGAGGCGCCTCAGGCGCGGGTATTGTATGAAGAATTGCAAGAACCAGCCCGCGGTCGTCATGTAGCCGATGAACGCGATGTCGTCGCCGCGCACGTAGAGCGAAAGGATGATAAGCAGGTTAAAAGGAATGCTGATAAGCGCCGAAAGTAAAAAGAAACCGTGCGATTGCAAGATCCCGGCGCTGAGGTATGCGAGGTTTACGAAAAGCAGGCACACCATCATTATCCGGCAGAGCGTGCCGGCGAGCGCCGCGGCCTGGCCCGACAGCCCGGGCGCCAGCAGGTTTGCGACAAGCGGGGCGAACACGATCCCCGTCAGAGAAAGCAGTCCGAAGAACAACGTCACCTGCGCGAAAAGGTTTGAGGTGTAATCCTTCCGCTCTTTTTCGGTCCCGTTTTTCATGAGTCCTATAAGGTCGGGTATGTTGACGGCGGAGAACGCGTTGCCGATGCTAGTAAAAAGCAGCGAGGGCAGCCCGAATATGGTCTGGTACGCGTCGGTAAGCGCAGTCGTCCCGAGCCTCGAAGCGAACAGGATGTCGCGGAAGAAGCCTAACGCCTTGGAAAAGAAAATGGCGGCGGAAACCGTTACGAAGTTTCGCCCGGTGCTTCGCCTGGTCTCGGCGGAATAGACCGCGGATTGCGGCGTTGATTCGACGGAGGGCAAGTTTTTTTCCACTCCGGCTTCATCAAGACTTTCGCGTTCGGGCCCGTTTGCCAGCGAAAGCGCCAGCGAAGCGTTTTCGGCGGCGAGCAGGCGCATCTCGTCCGCGCGGATTCTTATGTTTTCCTTTAATGCGGCGTCGCCAAGCAAATCGTCGAGCTGCCCGCGCATCTGCGGTACGCCGCCTGAAAGCCTCGGCGCGCCCATCTCCTTCAAAAACGAATCCACTTTAGGGTCGTAAGAGATCCCGGCGAACGGAACGCCCGCGCAGGAGGCGAATATCAGGGAGTGGAGCCTCATACCGATTAGCAGATCGAGCCTTCCGACCAGCGCGAGCAGCCGCCTGCTCGAAAAATGCTCGCGGATTATAATCGGCGCGGTCCGCATATGCCTTGCCGCAGCCTCGCCCGCCTTTATGTCGTCTGGGTGCGCCATCGGAATAAAAACCGGAA
>WREB01000280.1 GCA_009779525.1 Defluviitaleaceae bacterium | reverse complement strand
TGTAATTTTTCTGGAGATCCTCGAGCGTCGCGAAGTCGTCCCTGTGGCGGCCGGTGTATTTTTCGTATAGAGGCATGTCATAACCCTTTCAAATATTTTTTAAGCCGGCTTTCGGCGAACCCGACGAAAGCGTTTTGTTCGTCGGACGGGTATTCGGTGAGCCCGACGAACAAAGATCGTTCGTCGGCCGGCTAAAAAAAATCCGTGGGATTTTTTTTAGCCCATGACCACCGCTATCAGTTCGGCGGGTTTGCCGTCCATCGCCTGTATCGCGTGCGGTATCGAGGCGTCGAAGTAAACGCTGTCGCCCGGCTCGAGCACGTAGTCCGAATCGGATATGTGGAAGCGCAGCCTGCCCGAGACCATCCAGTTGAACTCCTGCCCGTCGTGGTCGTGCATTGCGGGCGGGCTCTCCTTCGGCAAGACCGTCACGAGAAACGGTTCGGCCTTCTTGTCGCGGAACGTGAACGCGAGGTGGCTGTACTTGTACGCGGTCCTTCGGTCGATCGCGTACCCCTCTCCCTTTCGCACGATGCACCAGTCGGATAGGCGCGGGCTGTCCCCGCTCATCAGGTCGATTACGTCGACGCCCAAAATCCGCGCCGCGTTGTAGAGAAACGAAAACGAAAAATCCCGTTCGCCCTTTTCGTACGCGGCGAGTTCCGCCTGGGTGACCCCCATCTTGCCGCAAAACTCCTCCGGCGCCATCTCCGCGATCTTCCTCAGCGCGGACAGGCGAAAACCGATTTCGCGAAGCTGCTCCGTCAAACCAATCATCCCCTTAAAATAAATAAAGCCTTCGCCCCATACGTTTCGCACGGGACGAAAGCCGCTAAGCTTCCGTTATACCACCCATAACGCCATACCAGCATACGCGCCCCGCGTAACGGTGGGGAACCGCCGCGTCCTACTCGCTTACGTTTTCGGCGCGGTGCTCGGGAGTGATGTTCGGCGGCGGCTACTCGCGCCGGGTTTTCACCTTTCCCGGCTCGCTTTGGCTTTCGCTGCGCTCGCGTACTGTCTCCGTCTTCGCAACTTACGATAAAATATAGCTAATTTTCCCGGTTGTCAATAGCCGTTTTCAACCATCCGAAAAAAAGCGTTCCGGCGGATATCGCCGCGGCGGCCGAAGATGCGAGGGCGAGGCGGGAGTAAAGCCTGACTTCGGCGTAAAAGGGTCCGCCGGTAAACTCGCCGCTGTTTACGCCGTTAAACCAGCCGTACATCCGCTCGGTTATCAACGCGGCATCGATCAGGCTGCCCGGGATCATGCGCCGGTCCGGCGCGAATTCGAGCGATATAAAAACGATGATAAACAAAGCAAGCGCGGCGCAGCCGGCAATAATAAACGGAAGCCGTGTTCTGACATCCCGCCGTCCCCGGATTAACGGGCGAGCGGCCCCAAATTCGGAATTCCGCATTTGAGACGAAAAGCTTCGGTAAATTATTTTCGCGCAGGCGAACGCGACCGCAAACAGCAGCGCGCAAAACAAGAACTCCGTCCAGAAGATTCCCATCCGCGAAATAGCGTCGATGTCGACGCGCTTGGCGGCGCCAAGCCCGGACAGTTTTGACAGCAGCAGCGGGGCGAGCCCGTCCTTGGTAATTATTGTCAATTCCGTCTGGCCCGCCGACCGCAAAAAACCTTCGTCCGCCGCGGCGTAGACCGCGTAGCGCTCGCGCGTAGTCAATGCGGCGAGAGCGGGCCGCTTGCAAACGCCGTTAACTATGTATGTTTTCCCCGACAGCTCGAGCGTTCGGCCAACGCAGTCCGCGCCGGAAAAAAGCCTCCACGCCAGCTCCGAATCGATTACCGCCCCGGGATGCGTCCCGTCGCCGCCGAAATCGAAGGAACCGTGCAGAATATCAAGCGGGTGAACGGATAAAAAACTGTTCCCGCATTCGTATAGGCTGACCGAATCGCTTGACCAGCTTCCGTTTGAGGCGCGCATTCCCGGATTTCGCCTTGAAAACGCCCGGGCTGCGGCGTCGTAGCCCGCCAGGTTGTCAAGCGCCGGCTCGTCGACCGGTCCTTCGAACGTCAGCGTTATGATGTTTTTATACGCTTCAAGCCTAAAAACGCAGCAAAGCGCCGAGGCGAGGCAAACCGCCGCGAAAACCGAAAGCAGGATTCGCTTGGCCGTTTTTTTCCAAAGCGCAGCGCCCATCACTTGTACGGCAGCGTCACTCGCTGCCCGTCCCTAAGCGGGCGGTCCCAGCCGTCGACCACGTAGTCTCTCGGCGTGATCCCCCCGACGATTTCGATCATTCCGGATTCGGACACGCCCGTCTCGACGCTCCTTAGACGGACGAACAGCTCGTCCCCAAGAAAGCCTTCTTTTATCTCGATTACGTAAAGCGAATCTTCCGTAGCAAGCGCGCTTACTGGGACGACCGTCTGGCTCGCAATCGAGTACAGTATGATGCTTAACTCCACGATTTTAACGTTGTCCTGCAGATCCCTGTCGGGCAGGACGTAGACGCCGACCGCGGAGCCTCCGTCATTTATGACCTCGCTGACGCTGCCCGAAACACGCCTCGTCCTGCCGCTAGAAGCGTACGAGATTTCACAGGTCAAGCCGGGCGCAAGCTCATATGCGCTTTCCTCATTGACTTCCGCGAACAGCGCCTTTGTCCCGTCGTCAAGTATTTTGATCTGGGGCTCTGGACTGATTTTAACGTCGAAGATCAAAAATTTTGGCGGGCCGAAAGTCACGGACGGAGTCAGCAGGTTCATGACCGCGCGCGAAAACAGCGTGAAAAACGCCATTACGGCAAAAAATATGATACCAGCCTTAAGGGTTCGCTCCTTCACCATTTAAACGCCTCCAAGCCCTTTATTATCCGGTCCTCGAATAAAATAAACAGTATCACGACGGGCGCCGAAAAAAGCACCGAGCCGGCGAAGGCGATTTCGGGGACGCCGTTCATGATGCCGTTAAGCGCGACCGAAAGCGGCTGGTCGCTCAGGCTGCCGAGGAAGATGTCGGGCT
>WREB01000279.1 GCA_009779525.1 Defluviitaleaceae bacterium | reverse complement strand
GCGAGGAACGAGCCCGCGAGCGCGCCCCAGGATACGCCCATCAGCTGCGCGATGAAGGTGATGCCGCCCTGGTACTGCGAAATGGCTATGAACGCCGAGATAACGATGAACACGATTATCAGCGAGCGGATGATAACGAGCTGCTTCTTGTCGCTCATGTCCTTGACAACGTGCCCCTTGAGGAAGTCGAGCGTCAGCGTCGAGGCCGATGCCATTACGAGGGACGAAAGGGTGGAGATGGACGCGGCGAACACCAGTACGATCACGACGCCTATCATCACCGCGCCGAAGTCGGAGAGCATCGCCGGGATTATAGAGTCGAAGATGATCCCGCCGCTTGAGTTTACGTCGATTTTCGGCGAGCCCGCGTACAGCCTGCCGAAGCTTCCGAGGAAGTAGCAGCCGCCCGCGACTAGCACCGCGAATATCGTTGAGACAATCGCGCCCTTCGTAATCATTTTTTCAGATTTTATCGAATAGAACCGCGCCACCATCTGCGGGAGGCCCCAGGTGCCGAGCGAAGTGAGTATTACGACGCCGAGCAGCGTGATCGGGTCAGGCCCGAAGAACGAAGTGAAAGCGCCCGACATCGTCGTACTCGAATCCGTCACGTGCGAAAGGCTTTCGATCGCCGCCTTGAACCCGCCGTTTTTATTAAGCACCGCGGCTATCACCGCGACGATCCCGCCGATAGTTATCGTGCCTTGTATAAAATCGTTGACCGCCGTCGCGAAATAGCCGCCCGCGACGACGTAAATCGCGGTTAAGACGGCCATGACTATTACGCAGTGCTCGAACGTTATGCCAGCGTCGCCGAACGCCATCGCGAACAGCCTCGAAAGGCCATTGTAAAGCGAGGCGGTGTACGGGATGAGGAAGATGAAGACGATGAATGCCGCGCCGATTTTTAGCGCGGACGAAAAATACCTCGAGCCGAAGAAAGCCGGCATCGTCGCGCTCTTCAAATGGTTTGTCATGACGCGCGTGCGCCTTCCCAAAATAAACCAAGCCATCAGCGAACCGATGAACGCGTTTCCGAGCCCGATCCAGACCGCCGCCGTCCCGAACCTCCAGCCGAACTGGCCCGCGTACCCGACGAACACGACCGCGCTGAAATAAGTGGCGCCGTAAGAGAACGCCGAGAGCCACATGCCGACGTTGCGCCCGCCCAAAACGAAGTCGTTGACGTTTGAAACGCGTTTCCTAAAATGCAGCCCCACGAACACCGTCGCCCCGAAAAACGCCAAAAGCAAAATCAACTGCACCGCCATTAATATCACCTTTCTTTTTTTTATTCTTGCCCATACAAAGACAAAGTCCCTGAGCAAGTTTAGGACCTGCTCAGGGACGAGAAGTTTTCCCGCGGTACCACCCTGATTGCGGCAAGCTGCGCCGCCCCTCGCCGGGGTCGATTAACCCCTGCCCCATATAACGGAGGGCGTCCGTACGCCCCTACTTTATTTGGGGGCGTCGGCTCGGGAGTGTATTTATACCCGCCGGCAGCTGCTTGCACCACTTCTCAGCATCTCTGGCGCCCGTCGGCCGGGCATGCCGGGTTTGGATACTTTTTTCTCCGTCTTAGCCTTTGCGCTGCGATTCTTCCATAAAGCCGGCCGATTGTCAAGCGTGTTTGCTATTTGTCACAATCAGCCGTTTTTGCGGAGCGCCGCCAGTATTTCCTTTATCTTTTCGTCGGCGGCCTCGACCGGGACCTGGCAAGTCCCTACCTGCTTGTGGCCTCCTCCGCCGTACGAGTGCATCAGCTGCCCCACGTCGGTCTTGCAAGTGCGCCTCAGGATGCTGTGCCCGACCGCGACAGCCACGTTCTGCTTTTCTTTGCCCCACGAAATCCAGACGTTGACGTTATTTTTCGGGAACAGGCTGTAGATTAAAAATCGGTTGCCCGAGTATATGACGTCCTCGCCGCGCACGTCGGTCACGATCACGTTGTCCTCGGTGTGCGAGAGCCTGTTAAGCATTTCTATGAACAGCGCGTTCTGCTCGTTGTAGAGGTCGATGCGCTCGGCGACGTCCTCGAGCTTGAGGATGTCCTCGATCTCCATCGTCCCGCATATGTCGATCAGCTTTTCCATCAGCTGGTAGTTGCTTATCTTAAACTCCCTGAAGCGCCCGAGGCCCGTCCTAGGGTCCATTATGAAGCCGAGAAGTATCCACCCGCGCGGTTCCTTGATGTCGTATATGCTGAGCCTCGCGCTGTCCACCTTGTCGACCGCCTGTACCATCTCGGCGTATTCGAACATGGTGTCGACTCCGTTGTAGTAGTCGAATATGACCCTCGCGCACGAGGCGGCTATGTACGCCGCGCCCTTTTCGCGCGGGAGCTTTACGCCGTGCTCGATCTCGCTCGAGTGGTGGTCGAACCAGAGCCCGCAGCCCTCGGCGTACGGAACGTTGGCGAGCACGTCGTCCGCGGTCACCTGGACCGTTCCGTCCTGCACATCCTTCGGGTGGACGAACTTCCAGTTGTCGACCACCCCCAGGTGCTTAAGCAATGTACCGCATGCGAGGCCGTCGAAATCCGATCTGGTCAATAGCCGCATGGATGCGCCACCCGTCCTTTCGCTTTGCGCCTTTTAAGCCGATTCGCGCGCGTTGGTTTTCATTCCTGCATTTTAAACACTGCGGGCGTTTTTTTCAATCGCAAAATTATGCTTGAGGCTTTCGGCCATCTGCTTCATCTCTCCGGCCGCCTTTAACGTCTTTTCCGTTATCTCGGCGCCGCCGGTAAGCCTTGCAAGCGCCTCTACCGATTCGTCCCGCTTAAGCGTCCGAACCGAAGTCACGGTCGCATCCCCCTCGACGGTCTTTTCGATCGAGAGGTGGGCGTCGGCCATCGCCGCGATCTGCGCCAAGTGCGTTATGCAAAGGATCTGCCTTCCCGCGCTCAGCTGGCAAAGCTTCTCGGCGGTCCTCTGCGCGGTCCTCCCGCTGATGCCAGAGTCGATTTCGTCAAAAACGAGTGTCCCTATGTCGTCGGCCGCGGC
>WREB01000278.1 GCA_009779525.1 Defluviitaleaceae bacterium | reverse complement strand
CTCGCCTCCAGCCTGAGGTTCGGAACGCTGTCATAGTCCAACCCTTCGGGGAGGCGCTTTTGCTCGAGCGCGCGAAATTGTTTCGCCTGCTCCGACTGTATCCTTATGTAGCCCTCGTATTTTAGCTGTATTTCGATTTGCTCGAGTGCTGCGTCCCAGACGTAGCCCTCCATTTCGGAGGGCTTACGCGCGGGCGAGGCTGCGGCCCCGCGCAAACTTAAGTACGACAGCTCGGGCCGCTTGACCAGTTCGGTCAGCTTCGCGCCGGAAGATATCGGAGAGCTTCCGTGGCGCGCGAGCATGCCGTTTAATTCGGCGCCCGGCGAAAGGTAAGTATTGCCGGCGCGCTCAATTTCCGTGCGAATTATTTCTTCCTTAAGCTTGAAGCGCCCGTACCGTTCTTGCGGGATAAGTCCGGCGGCGTACCCTTTTTCGGTGAGGCGGAGGTCGGAATTATCCTGCCTTAAAAGCAGCCGGTACTCCGCGCGGGAAGTCATCATCCGGTAGGGTTCCTTCGTGCCTTTGGTGACCAGGTCGTCGATCAGCACCCCTATGTACGCGTCCGCCCGATCAAGGACAAGCGGCTCGCGCCCCTTCGCGTAAAGCGAGGCGTTGATCCCCGCGACAAGCCCCTGCGCCGCCGCCTCCTCGTATCCGGAACTTCCGTTTATCTGCCCCGCGAAAAACAGCCCGCCGACGCTTTTGGCTTCTAAGCTCGGCTTGAGCGCGGTCGCGTCGATGCAGTCGTACTCGATCGCATAGGCGTTTCGCATTATCTCGCAGTTTTCAAGTCCCGGGACGCTCCTGTACAGCGCGAGCTGAACGTCCTCGGGAAGCGAGGACGAAAGGCCCTGCGCGTACATTTCGCAGGTGTCCTCCCCCTCCGGCTCGATGAAGACCGGATGCCGGCCCTTGTCGGCGAACCTTACGACTTTGTCCTCGATCGAGGGGCAGTACCTTGCACCCGCGCCCTCGATTCGCCCCGTATACAGCGGAGAACGGTGAAGCTGGCGACGTATCGTCTCGTGCGTCGCTTCGGTCGTGTAGGTGAGGTGGCAGGAGATCTGCTCCCTTTTTATGCTTTCTGGGTCCGTTTCGAACGAGAACGGAACTATTGTTTCGTCGCCGGGCTGCTCCTCCATTTTGGAAAAATCGACGCTCCGCCTGTGGATCCGCGCGGGCGTCCCGGTTTTGAAGCGCATAAAATCGAAGCCATGCCGCTTAAGGTCGCCGCAGAGCTCAAACGACGGCCGCGCGCCGCCGGGGCCCGCGCTTTGCGACGTCTCGCCGTATAGGCAGCGCGCGTTAAGGTAGGTGCCCACGCAAACGACTACCGCAAGGCATCCGAATGCCGCGCCGGATTCGGTTTTGACTCCGGCGATCTTTCCGTTTTCGACGACGAGCCCCGTGACCTCGCTTTGCCTGAGCGTAACGTTGGCTTCGTTTTCAAGCTGACGCCTCATGTGCGCGCCGTAGCGCCGCTTGTCGGCCTGCGCCCTAAGCGAATAGACCGCAGGGCCCTTGCTTTTATTTAGCATGCGGCTTTGGATGAACGCGGCGTCGATCGTTTTTCCCATTTGACCGCCGAGCGCGTCTATCTCGCGCACGAGATGCCCCTTGGCGCTTCCCCCGACGCAGGGGTTGCAAGGCATCGAGGCGATCGAGTCAAGGTTCGTTGCGAAAAGCGTCGCCTTTTGCCCCGTGCGCGCCGCGGCGAGCGCCGCCTCGCAGCCCGCGTGGCCTCCCCCGATCACGACGATCCCCAAATTATTTTCCAACGCAAAACTCCGAAAAAATGCGGTCGATTATATCCTCGCCGATTTCGTCGCCGGTTATTTCCCCGAGCCGCCTGTAAGCCTCGCCCAAATGCACCGCGACAAGGTCCTCGGTCGCCCCGGCGTCAATCGCTTCTATCGCGCGCAAAAATTCGCGGGCGGCGGAGTCGAGCAGATAGCGGTGGCGTTCGTTCGCTACGATTTCCGTTTCGGCCGAATTAAATTCGCCGCGCCCGATAAGCGCCGCCTCGACCGCGTCGTACATCCGCTCAAGCCCCGCCATAGAAACCGCCGAAACCTCAATGAACGATATTCCTTTTTCAAAATATTTCGCAAACGCTTCCTCGAAACGTTCGAGCGTCATTTCGCCCGCGCACGGTAGGTCGCATTTGCTTAACACGGCTACGAAATTCTTGTCCCGAAGCAGCCCCGCCGCCATGAAATCCTCGCGCGAGGGCGGCCTTGACCTATCTACGACCCAAATCGCGAGCTCCGCGCAGGCCAGGCTTTCCATCGTTTTTTCGACCCCGATTTTTTCGACCGCTTCGTCGGTTTCGCGGACGCCGGCGGTGTCCGAAATATATAGGGGCAGCCCACGGACGCCGACCGGTTCGGTCAGGACGTCGCGCGTCGTGCCGGGCGTTTCGGCGACGATCGCCCGGTCCTCGCGCAAGACGGCGTTAAGGAGCGACGATTTGCCCGCGTTAGGGCTTCCGACGATCGTGACCCTCGCGCCTTCGGCAATGATCCTGCCGGTTTCAAACGTTTTTGCCAGCCGCGCGGTTTCGTCGGAAAGCCTTTCGCACGCGGCGCGTATCTCGCGCAGGTTCATCGCCTCCGATTCGTGCTCCGGATAGTCGATGGACAGCTCGACGTTGGCGATGAGCCCGATCGTCGTTTCGCGCAAATAAAAAACGCGGCGGGACAACCCGCCGCGAAGCTGCCTTACGCCTGCAGCGACGCCAAGCTCCGTTTTCGCGCCGATAAGTTGCATCACCGCTTCAGCCTGGGAAAGGTCGAGCCTGCCGTTTATGAAAGCGCGCTTCGTAAACTCGCCGGGCATGGCCGGGCGCGCGCCGTTTTTTAGCGCCGCCCCAAGCACGCCCCTCGTCGCCGCCATTCCGCCGTGCGAGTAAATTTCGGCCGACTCCTCCGTCGTATACGACCGGGGTGGCAGCATGATCACGGCAAGCGCCTCGTCGATGATTTTTTCGCCGTCGGTCACAAGGCCGCTTCGG
>WREB01000277.1 GCA_009779525.1 Defluviitaleaceae bacterium | reverse complement strand
GTCGTCCATGTGGTGAAGACGTCGCGGTCGCGCCTCGATCGCTTCGTAAGCATCCGCCCGTTTGCCTTAAGCGTCTGTATCGTATGCGCCGATCCGTTCTCGTCGGTGAACGATTCGGTTTCAAACAGCCTTGTCTCCTTCCGGACGGCGGGAATCCTGTTTAGCACGATCCTGTCGGTCCCGTTTGTAGCGAGTTCGACAAGCGGCTTCCACGAGGGGTCGTTAAAAATGTTGAATTCGTCTGGGTCGTCTACGTCCTGGTCGTACCCGTTTATTTCGTAGAAGCAGACCGGCGGCCTGTCGACCGGTTTTCCTTCCAAAGTCCTTTGCAAGCGCTCCCTGTTGGTCATGCTTAACCCACCCGTCCGCGTTTATTTTGCCGCTTGGTATGATATCATTAATCCCGCGTTTGCGGCGCAAGGCAATTTTTTACATAATTAATTTGGGGGTGGCCATGTTCTTTGGTTTCGACGAAGCGTCCCTTCGCGCGCGAAACGCCTTTGATACCGCCGCGGAGATCCTGCGGCAGCCGGAGACGCTATTCAAAACATATACGCAGACCAATGGGCGCGAAGAAGAGATCGAATCTTTTTTAAACGGAACAAATGAGCGCAGCAAGATAATCCTTACGGGCGCCGGAAGCTCCGGCTACGTCGGCGAGGCGCTTGAGTCCGCGCTTGCGAGAAAGCGGCGCGGTATTGTTTCCGCGCACACGACTTCCATAGTCGAGTCCCCGGAGGATTATTTTTCTAAAGACGAGCCGGCGCTTCTCGTGTCGTTCGCGCGCTCGGGCGACAGCCCCGAATCGGTCGCCTGCGCCGCCCTTGCCGAACGGCTCTCCGGCGGCGCCTCGCACCTTATCTTCACTTGCAACAAAGAAGGCGGGCTTTATAAAAAATACTCCGGCAAAAAAAACGCGCTTGCCATATGCATGCCCGAGGAGACGAACGACAAGGGCTTCGCGATGACAAGCAGCGTGACGTCCATGATGCTTTCGGCCTACCTTGCGCTCTCGGGCGGCAAAATGTCCGCGCGTCAGGGCGACGTCCATTCGCTGGTTTCGGCTGTCGAACTTTTTTTCGCGGAAAAAAACGAAAGGCTGATCGGACTTGCCAACGGTGATTACGACAGGGCGGCGTTCATCGGCGCCGGATTGCTTCGCGCGGTGGCAAGCGAAGCCGCGCTTAAGCTTACGGAGCTAACCGACGGAAAAATCGCTTCTTTATCGTGCGGCCCGATGTCGTTCAGACATGGCCCCAAGGCTTTTATAAACGCGGGGAAACCGATCGTGGTCGTGTTTTTATCTGAAGACAAGTATACGCGAATGCACGAAGTTGACTTGCTTGACGAGCTGCGCCGGGAAGGCCGCGAGGTTTTTGCGGTCAGGGGCGGGCTTTCCTTTGATCGGGAAAATTTGGCGGACGACGACTATTTAATGGAAATAGAAAACCGGTTTGCCGACGGCTTCTTCCTTTCGATACTCCAGCTCGTGTTCGCGCAGTCGCTCGCGTTCCTTTTTTCGTACGCGGGCGGGTTTTGCGTGGACGATCCGGTCAGGAGCGGAACGCTTTCGAGAGTCGTCGGGGGCGTAAAGATACATCCTTACGTTAATTAATTACCGTCTACCCACGGTAAAATGAAACGAGCGGTTTGCTTTGACATACCGCATCGCGCGGGTATAATGGAATCGTATTCCAAAATAATCGGAAACGATAGAGGAACTGGGCCGTGTATTTTCATAGGCATATCGAACCGGTGGTCGAGCGTATTTCTAAACGCAAACCGGTAATAGTCTTAACGGGCGCAAGACAGGTAGGCAAATCCACAATGCTGAAGGAAGTTTATAAAAACATCAACTATGTTGTTTTAAACCGCCCGCTTGTACGCGAAAGCGCAAAAGAAAACCCCTCGCTTTTTTTTGACATAAACAAGCCCCCCGTTATCGTCGACGAGATTCAAAAGGCGGCTGAACTATTCGAATACATAAAGGATATCGTAGATGAGAATAAGTCCAAGGGCCAATTTTATCTGACCGGTTCGCAAAGCTTGAAACTTATGCAAAACGTTAGCGACAGTCTCGCCGGAAGGGCGGGATTCATAAAAATGCTGGGTCTTTCCATTCGAGAGCTAGCGGAGGATTCGTACCGCAAGCCGTTCATTCCCGTATCGGAATGCGTTGATAGGCGAGAAAACAGCGGTTTCGTATTTGATTATTCTAAAATTGTTTCCGTAATCCACAAAGGGTTTTTCCCGGAGCTGCACGAAACAGAAAACGACCTGTACGACTGGTCGGATTTTTACAGCTCTTACTTCCAAACCTATATCGAGAAGGATATCAAAGACGTTTTGAATATACGGGACGAATCGGCTTTCATAAAATTTATCAGGGCGGCCGCATCGTTGACGGGAGAAATGCTGAACTTATCCACCATTGCCGAGATATGCGGAAAAGACGTCAAGACAATCAAGGCGTGGATCTCGGTGTTGGAATCTAGCGGCTTAGTTTATTTGCTTGAGCCCTATTTCAACAACATTAACAAAAGGATGGTTAAGACGCCTAAGCTGTATTTTCTCGATACGGGGCTCGCATGTTGGCTGCTTGGGTGGAACACTCCGGAGCAATTGGCCGGCGGCGCCATGTGGGGGCACATATTCGAAAGTTTCATTTTTGCCGAGATTCTCAAGAGCTATTATAACGACGGTATCGTTAAACCTCCGCTTTATTATTACCGCGATACGGATAAAAACGAAATCGATCTAATAATTGCCGACGGGGATTTTCTACATCCCGTCGAGATAAAGACTACGAGCGATCCCGCGAAATCAACGGCTAACGTCTTTCGCCATTTAAACGGCGTCCCTGCGAAGCGGATCGGAACGGGCGCGGTGATATGCCTCGCCAAGGAGCGGCTGCCGCTTACCAAAAACGTATGGGTATTGCCGGCTCAATTGATTTAAAACTGCCGCCGCTTACTCAGCCGATAGTTATTTCGCCGGAGACATGCGCGTTTCTCT
>WREB01000276.1 GCA_009779525.1 Defluviitaleaceae bacterium | reverse complement strand
GTTGAATGCGGTTGTAGGATAATTTTCCGTCGTCCGCCAAAAACCACGTCGCCTTGCTTACGCCGAAAACCGGAAGGGTATTGACCAGCTGTTCGAGGTTCGATGAAAGCGGGAGCCCGTACATTCCCGGCGCCGAGCCCGGAGGCTGCGCCTTCACGAACGCGCGCGCGAGCTCCACTACTTCGCCGAGATTAGTCGGCATCGAAAGACCGGTCGCGTTTAACCAATCCTCCCTGACCCACCAGAAAGTACGGCTCGGCCCCGCGGAAGCCACGTTCGCCGGAAGGCCCTTTAATTCGCCGTTATGCGTCATCGCTTTAAAAACATACGGATCCTTGGCGTAAATGTCCCTCATGTAGGGGGACATCCAATTGTTTCTCATTTCGTCAGTGATCGTAAGGACCTGCCCCGCGTCGATCGCCCTGACAATGAGGGAATTATACGGCTTCATTATGTCGGGGAGGTCGTTCGCCGCGAGCGATGTGTTAAACAATGTGTCGAGAGGTTCGCCCCAGCCGAGCGCCGTCCACGACGCCTTCATTTCGATGTTGAGGTGCTCCTTGTAGGCGCGGGTGTAGAAGTTGTTGTTTTCGTCGTCGCCCTCGTCAAGCGTCATCCATGTGGCCCAAACGCGCGCGGTCGTAAGCGGAACGGGCGTGTTATACGGTTGCATGAACTCCCCGTAGTTGCTCGTCGTAAGCGGTTTGTTCCACGTTTCGTCGCCAGTAACTCCGGCGGGTGTCGCCGGATCGGGCGACTTCGGCGTTACGCACGCCGCGAGAGAAACAAACATTGCCAGCGCGATAAAAAAGCTGATGATTCGTCTTGCGTTTTTCATGTTAACCTCCATTTTTAGATTAATTTATTTAATTTTTCGCGCAGTTTAACGGCTTCCGCCAGCGCGTCAAATTCGTCGTTATCGAGATATTCGATCGAATAGTGGCCCCTGTAGCCCCTCGAATTTAGTTTTTCAACTATCCATTCCACGTCCACTCCGCCCTCGCCGAGCCGTGTTTGGATTTTACCCCGGCCCGCGTCGCGGATATGGACGTGCACCGCCTGGTCCATGATCGGTTCGCAGTCTTTTAAGTTTCCGCCCGTCGAAACGAAGTGCGTCGGGTCGAAGACTATCGTCGCGCCGGGGATTTCTTTAAACACGTAATCAGCCGCCTCGACCGATTCGAACGGGCTGTGTATGTGCAGCTCGAGGCCTAATGATATTCCGTGCCTGCCCGTGCATTCGTAGTATTCCTTAAGCGATTCAACGCTGTCTTTTAAGACTTCGGCCGCGTCCCTCGACGGGTCTTTTTGCAGGGGCTGCAGCGCCGCGGCTGTAACTCCGAAATAATTCATGAACCTACAGAGCGCCTCGAGCTCGCGCAGGTTTTGCTCGATCGACTCCTTTTTCCTGTCGTGCATTTGGTTGTTCATTCCTATGTTCATCGCCCGCATCGACAGATTGTTTTTCGATAAGCAATCCTCGACGCGCTTGAGCACGTTCGCGTAATCCGCCGCGAGATCCGCCGGGTCGAAGTGCGCCCATTTGTTGATCGCGATGAGGTCTATATCCTTAAAGCCCGCGGCGGCGATCGCAGCCAACGCGTCTTCCAATTCAAGCTTAGACCTCGCGACGCTCGAGCAGAGGATCATTCGATCTCGCCCCTTTCGCGAAGCATTAGGTCAAGCGGGAATTCGTCCTGCTTAAGCGGAAGCACTATTTTCTCGTTTAAGCGCGCGGATTCGTAGATCGACATGACGACCTCGAAGCCCTTCATCGCGTTTTTCATAGACATAGGATGTTCGTCGCCGTTTAATACCGTCTGCGCGAACAAGCCGTGCGCGCGGCGAAGGCCCGAATCCCATCCCGTGTTGCCCGTAAGCGGCAGCGCCTCCCATTTTCCGTTTGTGTTTATCATGACCGCCGGGTCGGAGTTGTCGTTGTTGCGCCAGATCCGCCCGTTCTTTCCGAAGATCTCGATGTCCTGGTACCATCTTCCGGGCATTAAAAGCTCCCCGCCCGAAACGGTTTCGCAACGCACCCCGTTTTCCAATTGAAAGCTCGAAATCGCTCCGCGTTCGACGTTGTGGCCGAAGCGCTTGCCCGTGTAGGCGTACCTGTTCGCCTTAACTTCCTCTTCCGACGCGAATTCGCCGCGATAGACCTGTCCGAGCACCCACAGGACGCCGCAGTCGCCGTTTAAATAAAGAAGGCTGTCGATCGTGTGAGTCCCGTCGGATAAAAAATCCCCCGCGCAGATTCCCTTTATTAAATAAACCTCGCCGATAAGCCCGTCGGTAATAGCCTTTCGCATCGTTGCGTAAGGGTCGCTAACCCTGCGCTGGTGCCCAATCGCCAACGGGATTCCCGCGGTTTCGCAAGCGTTTTGCATTATCCTCGCCTCGCGAAGGTTCATTGCGATCGGCTTTTCGCAGTAAACGCCCCTTGCTCCGCTTTCAGCCGCCGCGACAACCATATCGCAGTGCAGCACGTTCGGCGTCGAAACGTTTACGATGTCGGGCTTTATCTTATCGAGCATTTCGGCGTAGTCCGTAAAAACCTCGCAGCCCTCGTGCTGTGATGCGATTTCATTCGCGAGTTCCGCGTTTAAGTCGCATACCGCGGCGAGACGGTATTCCGGAAGGTCGGCGTACGCGGCGACATGCGCCTTTCCCATGTTAAGCCCGACGACGACGGCGGATAATTTACTCATAGATTCGACCCCTCTAATGATCTTACGAACGCAATCGAGTTATTCAGGCATGTGATTGGGTCCATGCCGGGCGGCGGGAACATTTCGAACTGCATCGTCAAATAATCCGGAAGCGGCGCGTGTTTACGAAGGATATCCCAGCACTCGCGAAGCGGTACGTCGCCGCCGCCGATGTCGGAATTGCCGACCTCGAAATGAAGCGGGCTCGCCTGCGGCATCGGCTTGACGCGCTGGTCCTTAAAATGCGTCCCGACGGCGTACGGCGCCGCCTCGTAAAACGCGTTCAAGGGTTTTTCGCCTAAAAG
>WREB01000275.1 GCA_009779525.1 Defluviitaleaceae bacterium | reverse complement strand
TTTATTTCAAGCTTTCGAAAACCCTTTTTGCCTGCCTCGCAAACCTGACGAACAGATCGTCAATCGCAAACCAATCGCTTCCGTTTAGATACGAAGCTATTTTATTGTTAAACTTTTCGTGCCAAGCCGGCGGGACGTTTTTGATTCCGACCGCCGCTCCGACTATGCTTCCCGCGGTCGCGGCTGTGCAGTCGTTGTCCTGGCCCATCGCCACGGTTTCGGAAAGCACCTTGGTCACGTCGCGCCCGCCGATTCCGAGCCCGAATACCGTCAGGCACGCGTTAAGGTTTGTATGGACGCCCGACATGCCCTCGAACTTATCGTCGACAGCCCTGCGCGCCTGCCTGTAGTCTTTGACGGACGAAATTTCGCCAAGCGCCCAGGCTATGTCTTCATATAACGCGCACTCCCGCGGGATTTCGGTCATCCCGATTTTTACCGCCTCGATCGGATCGTCCAATTCGAACGCCGCCGCCTGCGCCGCCGAAAAAAACATCGCCCCGTAAATCCCGTTTCGCCTGTGGCTTACGTACGCGTCTAAATATGCGAGGCGCGCGGCTTCCTCCGGAAGGCCCGGGGCCATGTAAGCCCACGGGTCGGAACGGATGTCCGCGCCTATCCACTGGCAGTACGGATTGTCTATGTCCGCGGCGTCCCTCGCGTCGACGCCGACGCGAAGGTTCTTAAGCGCCACATCCTCGGCTGTGCAGGCGTACGGAAGGTATTTAAGCCATGCGGCGCCGACGTCGCCGGTCGTAAGGCCCGGGCCGTAATCTTCCATTATAAGGAGGCCGAGCAGCGTGTAGGCGAGATCGTCGTCGACGGGCACTCCGTCCATACCGCTTCGGGTGTAGGCGCGGCATTCGCTTTTGCCGTAGCGCAAGCGATACGGATGGGGGACGCCCGACCAATAAGCGACCGGCGGGAACGCGTCCCCGATATGCCTTGCCCAATTTTCCATCTCGTCAACGCTCCAGAATTCGACCGGAGCGCCAAGGGTGCAGCCCGCCGCGCGCGACACGAAGGCGCCGGCAAGCCTGTCCGCGTACTTTTCTTTATCAAACGATTTCCAAAGGCGCCTCGGCCCGTCCGGGCGAAGCCCGATTATTTTTTCGTACGCGTCCGGCTCCTTTGCCGAAAGCGTTTCGCAGTTTGGAAGGCCAACAAGCGATCCAAGCGCCGAATCGATCGCCGTTTCGAGATTCTTCGCGCCAATCTCTATGCCTTCGGCGCCGTACTCGTGCTTGAGCGCCGCGTACTGGATATACTTATTGATTTTCTCGCTCAGTTCGGGCAGCTTCGGATAATTCTTCATCAATCGACCGGCATGGTGAGCAGTTCGCTTACGGCGTCCTCCGTTTTAACGAGCGTTTCGTTTATCTTCGCGATCAGGTCGGAATTGCCCTGCTTCGATTTCGCGCGGGACTCCACTTCTATCATGACTTCGGTCATGCTGATAAGGCCGAGGTTGCTCGAGGCTCCCTTGATCGCGTGCGCCGTTTCGACTATCAAATCGAAATTTCCGGCTTCAATCGCGGCGATCAGGTCTTCGACCATCTTCCGCGAATTAAACCGGCCGAGGAGCGACCAGTACAATTTCTTTTTATTCATTACGCGCTTGAGCCCGTCGTTTACGTCAAGCGCGGGAAGGAACTTCCCGTATTCGCCGGATGCGGTTTCGAACATATGATACCTCCGAAAATTTTTGTCTCATTATACAGGAAATGGCGAATCATGCACGTCAAGCGCAAAAAATTTCCGCAAGCCGTTCGTTGGGTTATAATCAAAAAAAATTTTGGAGGCGCGGCTTGAAATCGTTCATCGGGAAAAACTTCTTGCTTGGCGGCGAAACCGCGAGGGAGCTCTACCACGGATGCGCGGCGAAAATGCCGATCATAGACTACCACTGCCACATCGATCCGAAGGATATCGCGGAAAACAAAGAATTTTCAAACGTCACGCGACTGATGCTTTACGGCGACCATTATAAATGGCGACTGATGCGCGCCGCGGGGGAGCCCGAATGCTACATAACGGGCGGCGCCGACGACCGCGAAAAGTTTTTCGCATACGCGAGGGCGCTGCCCGCCTCTATCGGCAACCCCGTCTACCACTGGACGCACATGGAGCTGCGGCGCTACTTCGGGTGCGAGCTTCCGCTTGGCCCCGAAACCGCGGCCGAAATCTGGGATTGGTGCGAAAAAAAGATTAAGCGGGGGGGATTTTGCGCCCGCGGGATAATCGATCGCTCGAACGTCGAGCTGATCGCGACGACCGACGACCCGTGCGACGATTTGGCGTGGCACAGGCAAATTTCGGGCGACCAGTCGTTTAGGACTAAGGTGATTCCCTCGTTTAGGCCCGACAGGGCGCTTAACATCGAAAAGCCCGGCTTCGCCGAATATTTGGAAAAATTAGGCGCCGCCGCCGATTTAAAAATCGGCCATATAGACGACTTGTACGAGGCGCTTTTGATCAGGATCAATCATTTCGGCCGGCACGGCTGCGTATCGTCCGACCACGGATTGGATTACGTCCCCTACGCTTCGGACGCGGTGCGGCGCGCTCAAGAAACGTTCGCGAAGGCTGCATTCGGCGGGGAGCTCTCCGCCGACGAAATCGACGCGTACAAGACGTCGCTGCTGCTGTTTTTGGGAAGGGAGTACGCGAGGCAGGGCTGGGTGATGCAGCTGCACTACGGGGCGCATCGCAACGTCAACACGCTGATGGCGTCAACCCTCGGCCCCGACACCGGGTTCGATTCGATCGGAACGCGCGAGTGCCAGCGCAACATCGCGGCGCTGCTCGACCGCCTCGATCAAAACGGGTCGCTTCCCAAAACGGTGCTCTATTCCTTAAACCAAAACGACGACGCGGCGCTTTCCGTGATAGGCGGCTGCTTCAACGAGCCGGGCGTATCAAGGAAGGTGCAGCACGGGAGCGCGTGGTGGCACAACGACACCAAGCAGGGAATCGAGGCGCACCTGACTTGCCTCGCCTCGCGCGGCGCGCTGGGCGGC
>WREB01000274.1 GCA_009779525.1 Defluviitaleaceae bacterium | reverse complement strand
GCCGCGCCTTTCGGCGATTTCCATGATGGCGTCCATTTCCGCCGGATGGCCAAGGTACTGCACTACCATGATGACTTTGGTGCGCCCGGTTATCCGGCGCTCGATGTCCGAAGGCGAAATACACAGGGTTTCGGGATCAACGTCGGCGAAAACGGGCGTCGCGCCAAGCTGGTATACCGGAAGCATGGAGGCCCAATAAGTGAGCGATGGCCCAATCACCTCGTCGCCCGCGCCGACTCCGCAGGCCCAAAGCGCGCCAAGCACGGCGGCGGTGCCGTTGTTGGCGCCTACGGCGTATTCGCGTCCCTGCCATTTTTTGAACTCGTCCTCGAACTGCCTCGTGACGTCCGTTCCGGACATGGCGCCGCGGCGAAGCACGTCAAGTACCGCGTCCTCGTCTTCCTTCGTGACGATCGGCCAGTGGAACAGCTCTTCGGGTATGCCTTCAATTATTGGCGTCCCGCCTAAAATTACCGGCTTGTTAGTCATCGAATCCCTCCGCTTGACGTTTTATTTAATCCGAAAACGCATAAACCGCGTATTCGCTTCTGTCGCTTTGACGGTAAATTTTCGCGGGTCCTTTCCGTATGCAGATGGTCCGTAACGCCGTACTCACAAACGCCGGCCCGCTCCGCTCCGGAAACCAATCATACATCTTCGTCGAAGCCCCGTCGCAGTTGTTTAACGAATGGATGTGTCAATCCTGTTTGATTTTCTTGCGCGGTCCTATCCACGGTGTTTTTATGATGACGTCAAATTATTTTAACCGGATATGAATATACGGTTTTCCGCCGCGTTCGGTTTATGCAAATAAACACGGATTTGGGTTTAAATTAATTAAGAACGACCGGTATCGCGAATCGTTTCTTACAAATAATGGATAACTGCGCAGCAATGTATCTCAAACTTCGGCACTTCGCACGTAAGCTTGCCGGAATCCCATTCAAAATCAAGCGGCGCGTCGCCAGGCGTAAGCTTGACGCTCTTTGGTCTCCTATCCGTTTTAAGCGCGAACCGGTAGGGCCCGGCCGGCGGTATGTCGTCCACCCAAACGTCGTCGTCGCTTAAAGACGAGATGTCGCGCCCCGGATTACCGTTTATGAAATGGACCAGCGTGTCTCCGTCCTTTTTTCGCAGACAAACTTCGACGAATGAATGCGCGTCGGTCGTAAAAACCGGATCGGGGTCGAGCTTTTGCACAAATTCATTGAGGAAGCGCAGCATCTGCGGGTCTCCGAGCATCCAGTACCTACCGAAGACGTCGGTCGGTATGTGCGCGGCGAAACCTTTGCCGAAACGGTTTACGGTCGCGGCCGGATAGCCGGAATACACCGGGTTTAATTCGTCGACCAGTCCGGTAATCGGGTAGTTTATCGGCAGGTCCCAGGTCCCGGCGTTTTCATCGTCAAACGAACGGTACAGCCGGTAATGTTCCTTTGCGCCAACTTGTTCCAATCCGTCCCAATCGGCGTAAACGCCTGCGGGGTCTCCGCCGGAAAGAAACACATGGCCGTCGACAAGCGCTTTTCGCTTAACTATTCGGACGCCAAGCAGCCTTTGGAACCTATCGGAATACGCCGAGGTTCCCGTCGAAAGCAGTATGCCTCCGCGCATGACGAAGCTTTCAAGCTTCGCCATCACTTCGCCTGTGACGATCGGCTGGTCTGGAACCACGATCAAACTATAGGGCGCGTCGTCGCCAAACGCGTCAGCGTCTATTATTTCGGGTGAGCGGTGCAGCGCGATCAGCGCCTTGCCCGCGCCCTTAATCGAATCGTTCATGTCGTAGCCGCCTCGCGTTTCGTCGAGTATCGCGGTCCATTTGAAGCAATCGGTCCCGACCGCCGTTTCTCTTCGGGCGTTGGCGAATTCGGACGCCTTTTTCGCCATGCGCGCGCGGGAAGGTATCATCGCCCCGTCCGGCATCGGGTAGGTCCAGTAGCACCACATCCCGCCGTTCGCAAGCACCGTCGCCCCTTCTTGCAACATGCGCAAAAGCGGCTTGGCGCGGCTTCGGATCCATTCCTTGCCGTGAACGAACGATGTGTCGCAGGTCATCGCGTCATACGGGACGCCCTGCGAGGCGTATCTGCGCATCGCTATGGATTGGCGGACGCGGTGGTAGTTTGGCGAAAACCAATCGCCTGACTTCCAGTCGCACTGGTAGGAATACTCCCACCGCGCCGCGACGTTGCCGGCGCTGTACATGCAGGAAGGCTTAAGCTTTTTGATATGGGCGTTGAACTTGTCGCGCCATTCCCTCGATATCTGGTTCCAGCATTCCTGCCACTTGATCGCGGTTTCCGAAGTAGGTTCGCCTTCGGGCGGCAGCGGCCCGTCGTACCCCGTTTGCTCGCGGAAACGGTTTGCGCACCGGCCGCACGTGCAGGGGCCCTGCCAATCCCCGTCGACCCATATTCCGTCCGGATCCGCCAATTCAAAAATTTCTTTTAAATGTACGGCGACCCATTCGTCGAAATAGCCGCCAAGCGGGCAAATCGGGTACATCATGTAATCGAAACCCGTTTTTACGGGAAGAAAGTCCCTGCCGTGCATGCGCCAGTCGGGGTTGTTTAACGCGGCGATCCCGTCGGTCAGGCCGCTGTAGTACAAAAACAATTTAACGCCCGCGCGGTCGCAGGCGCTCCTGTAAAGCGGAAGCAAGCCTTCCCTTGCCATCGGATGCATGGTTGGCAGCGCGCTCGGAAAAACCGTGCGTCCGCTGTGCCCCTTGGCGTATACGATCACGAAACCCGGATTTATTTTTTTTAAATACTCGGCGAAACCGTCTTCGGTAAGCCCGGTTCCGTACGGACGGCCCGGAACCTCCGTGTAATAGTCAATCACCAGGTTGAACAATGAATTCCTAAACCATTCGCGCGCCTTTTCGCGTTCCGGGGTGTTCAGATTCGCGTCCATATAAGCCTCCGCAAAAATTTATATAACGGGCGCATACGAAACCCGCCAGATAATAAAAGCGGCTTGCCGGCGGTTAAGCGAAAATTTATTTTCCGCCCGGCAAATAAT
>WREB01000273.1 GCA_009779525.1 Defluviitaleaceae bacterium | reverse complement strand
GCAGGCGATCGCGGCGCTGGCGTACGGCACGCGGACGGTGCCTAAGGTGGATGTGATCGCGGGACCCGGAAACGCCTACGTAATAGCGGCGAAAAAGGAAGTATACGGGACGGTCGGGATCGATTCGCTGCCCGGGCCAAGCGAAATAGCGGTGATAGCCGACTTCTTGGCCGACCCGGCGCACGTCGCCGCGGACCTGCTTTCGCAGGCCGAGCACGGCGAGCGCTCCGCGATCGTTTTGCTTACCGACTCGGCGAAGCTTGCCGAATCCGCGCGGCGCGAGTTGCTGACGCAATCGCTTGCGCTCGAGCGGAACAATATAGCCGAAATATCGTTAAAAAATAATGCGATGATAATCGTCACAAAAAATTTGGAAGACGCCGTTGAGCTGTCCAACGCGCTCGCGCCCGAACACCTGGCGATAGAAACGCGCGAGCCGCTTTCGATACTAACGCGGATCAAGCACGCGGGGGCCGTGTTCCTCGGCGCAAACACGCCGGAGCCGCTCGGCGACTACATGGCGGGGCCAAGTCACGTGCTTCCGACCGAAACTTCGGCGCGTTTCTTCTCGCCCGTTTCGGTTGATACATTTGTAAAAAAGACGAGCGTGCTCTATTTCGACAGAGCCGCGATGGAGCGGCTTGCCGGCGACGTAACGGCCTTCGCCCGCGAAGAGGGGCTCGGCGCGCACGCGAACGCGATAAACGTCCGGCTTCGGATAAACGGAGGCTGATTATGGGGCGCATATCAACTATAAAGCGCGAAACTAACGAAACATGCGTCGAAATAACCCTTAACTTAGACGGTAAAGGGACGCTCGACGGTTTCATACCAGTGGCCTTCTTCGGGCATATGCTCGCCCAGGCCGCGAAACACGCCGCGTGGGACCTGGCGTTTAAAGTCAGGGGTGACTTTGAGATCGACTGCCACCACAGCGTCGAGGATTTCGGGATCACGCTCGGAACCGCGATAAGGGAGGCTCTCGGCGACAAAAAAGGGTTGCGCAGGTACGGCGACGTGACGCTGCCGATGGACGACGCGCTCGTGCTTTGCGCCGTGGACCTTTCGGGAAGGCCTTACTCGGAGATCGACTTAAATTTTATGGCGCCCAACCTTGGCGGAATGGAACTTGAATTAGTCGAAGATTTTTTCCGCGCGCTCGCAAACGCCGCGGGGATTAACATTCATATAGCGCAATTGCGCGGCAGGAACGACCATCATGTCGCCGAGGCGGCGTTCAAGGCGTTCGGGCGGGCGATGCGGAAAGCGGCGGAGGCGGACGGGCGCGAAGAAGGCGTTCCGTCGACGAAAGGGGTGCTTTGATGACGATTTATCCGGCGATAGACATACGCGAAGGCAAATGCGTGCGCCTCGTGCAGGGCGATTTCGAAAAGATGACGACTTACTCCGAAGACCCCGTGGAAGTCGCGCTCAGGTGGCAGAGCGAAGGCGCGCGCTGGCTGCACGTGGTGGACCTCGACGGCGCGAAGGAGGGCAGGCCTTCGAACGACAAGACAATCGCGAAGATCGTCGAGGCCGTAGATATCCCCGTCCAGGTGGGCGGCGGCAACCGGACGTTCATCGACATTAAAAAACGCTTCGAAATGGGCGTAAGCCGGCTCGTGATAGGAACCGCCGCCTTAAACGACCAAAAGGTGCTTCTTAGGTCGGTCGGGGTATACGGCGAAAAGATCGTGGTCGGCGTGGACGCGCTAAACGGCTACGTGGCGGTTTCCGCGTGGCAAACGGTGAGCAGGAAAACCTCCGAGGAACTTTTGACCGAACTTAAGGACGCCGGGGTAAAAACGGTGGTCTACACGGACATATCGAAGGACTGCATGATGGTCGGCCCTAATTTCCACATGTACGAGGACGTCGCGGACATCGGGATCGACATAATAGCGTCGGGCGGAATCAGCTCGATGGAGGACATAGCGAGGCTTAGCAAAATAAAGGTTTCCGGAATCATAATTGGCAAGGCACTTTACGTCGGCGCGATAAGTCTTGGCGACGCGATAAAAAAATACTGCTGAACAATTTGGATTGGGGATGGCGGAGTGCCCGACGGCGCGCTTACCGATAGGATAAAATTTAACGACCAGGGACTTGTTCCGGTAGTCACGCAGGACAACGGAACCGGCGCGGTGCTTATGATGGCGTACGCGAGCGAGGAGGCCGTCCGGCTTTCCGTCTCGACGAAGCGCGCGCACTACTACAGCAGGTCGCGCAAAAAAATTTGGATGAAGGGCGAAACGTCCGGGAACATCCAGCACATCATAGACATCTTCAGGGACTGCGACAGCGACGCGCTGCTTTACCTCGTGCGGCAGGAGGGCCCCGCGTGCCATACCAAAAAATATTCTTGCTTCAACAACGAAGGAGAGTCGGACGACTACGCTAGGCTTTACAAGTCGCGCGACGCGCTTGGCAGAGCGATGGCTTTGGCGGGAGGCGGCGAAACTGACGAAGCGGCGGGCGGCATAGGCGGCCGGGTTTGTTTCAGGCGGCCCGAATCGGCGATCGCGTCCCTTTCCGAAACGTGCGGCGAAATAAAAAAAGCCGCGGACGCCTGCGACAAAAACGGATTAAGGGCCGGGGCCTCCGAACTGCTTTTGAGCCTCGGCGCGGTACTTAAAAACTCGAAGATTGATTGGGACGAAATCCTTACCGAAATCGACGCTAATATCGACGCCTCTTATCGGCCAAGCGATGGAAGTTAGGGAAGCCGCGGAAAAAATTAAGGCGAACGTCGAGAAGGCGATCGTCGGCAAGGGGCCGGAGATAGAGCTTGTGCTCACGGCGCTTTTCGCCAGGGGGCACGTGCTGCTCGAGGACGTTCCGGGGACCGGCAAGACGCAGCTTGCGAAGGCGCTTGCGAAAAGCCTCGATTGCGGCTTCAGCAGGGTGCAGTTTACTCCGGACCTGCTTCCTTCAGACTTGACCGGGATAAATTTCTACAACCCGAAAACCGGCGACTTCCATTTCAGGCGGGGGAGCCTCTTCACCAACATATTGCTCGGCGACGAG
>WREB01000272.1 GCA_009779525.1 Defluviitaleaceae bacterium | reverse complement strand
TAGTCGTCTATGTCCCTTTTGTTTATGGTTATCTTGCCCTTGCCGGGCGATAAGTAAACGCGCGCGACGGAGCTTTTCCTGCGTCCGGTCCCGTAATAAAGTGCAGTCGCCATCATATTCTCCTTTTATCGATGAAACGCTTAACCCTGTTCGATCGCGAGCGCTTCCGGCTTTTGCGCCGCGTGCTTGTGCTCGGGGCCGCCGTAAACGTGCAGCTTCTTGAACATGCCCCTGCCGAGGTTATTTTTGGGAAGCATTCCCTTTACCGCGTGCTCGAGCACGAACTCGGGCTTCTTTTCCATCATGACGCGCAGGGTCGTTTCCTTTTTATGGCCGATATGGCCCGAACGCCTCAGGTATGTCTTTTGGTCGAGCTTCTTTCCGGTGAACTTAAGCTTGCTTGCGTTGACGACGATAACGTAGTCCCCGGTGTCGACGAACGGGCTGAACGTCGGCTTGTGCTTGCCGCGAAGCAGCTTGGCGATTTCTGTGCCGAGCCTGCCAAGCGTATGGTCGGCCGCGTCTATCACGTACCATTTGCGTTCTACGTCCGCCGGCTTGGTGATGTGAGTGGTGCGCAAAGCGGTTCCTCCTAAGTAAACGTATACTCCCGCCCGCGAAACGCGCCGCGAAAACGCAAGCCCGAAGATAATATGCTAAACGCGCGCGTTAGTCAAGGAAAATATGCGCGAAAAATTCGCGCGGGCAATATAGTTTATGAAATTTTCACCTCTCCGGGTATCTGCCGTACAAGTCTATATATTCGCCGAGCCCGTTTTGCTTAAGCTCCGTGATGTATTCGTCCCAAGTGGCGTCAAGCGTCGTGTCATACCCAAGTATCCCGCTAAGCGCGATTTCCCTTTTATAGTCGCTGACGATTTCGTTGATTTTGCCCGCGTACATGGCGTCGAGCGCGGCGCGCTCCGGAAGGAACGCATCGTATACGTCCTCTTTATAAGGCAGATTAACGAGCGCCTTGCCCTTTTCGCTTTTGCCGAAGGCTTCAACCGGATTTACCGCGCCGTAGAGCACGGCGAAGTCGAGCGATGCGGTAAACGAAGTGAACACATAATTATAGGCGTCGTTAAAGAAATCGGTCCTGCGGAGCGCCGCCGAGTTGAACGGCTCCCCCTCCCAAACGAAATCCTCGCCCTCGATTCCGAACCTCGCCGCCACGCATAAATTTTCGTCGAAAGATACCCCGTCGAAAATTTCAAGTATTTTCGCAAGCTTTTCGTCCGAAACTCCGCTTCCGATATAGTAGCGGAAAACTTTAAGCGGGAAGAGCCCCTCCTGCGCGGGATAACCCTGTACGCCACCTTCTCCGATCTCGGGCGGCGCATATAGGAGCTTGGCGTCGGGTTCGTTCTACAGAATCATCCGGTCAAGCTCGCTTGGCACAACCGACGGGCCGAACCGCCAGCCGACCTGCCCCCAGGCCGGGTCGTCGCCGCCGAGTATGCGGTTCATCATTACGCCGGAGACCCGAAGCCCCTCGATAAACGAAAGGAAGCGCCTGAACGCCCCGCTCGCGTAATACGGGACCGCGCTCCCGTTTTCATAAACGTTCGAAAAATTTAGGCCGAACATTCCCATCATGTGCTCGTTGTATGTATGCGTCGACGCCGAAGTGCGCGCGAGCCCGTAGCGGTAATTGTTAGAGTCGCTTCCCTCGGTGTAGGTCGAGCGCATGGCGAACTCGGCAAGCTCCGAAATCAAAAACGCGGATTCGCAAAAATAAATCCGTTCGCTTACCTCGACCAATGCGCCCGGCGGCTTCATCCCAAAAGTTTCGAGCCAGTCTAGCCGGTAGATCGAAAACGACGGCAGGACCTCCACTTTTTCGGCGTAGCCCGGAAGCCAGTTGGCGGTTCCCGGATCTGAACTAAGCGTTAGAAGCGTTTCCATTCCGTAGTCGGCGTTGTTTAAGAATTCGTATTAATTTGGCGCTCGTTCGCGGATCATTTCGATCGGGACGGTTCTCGCGCCGCCCGACTCGAGTATTTCTGACAAATTTAAGTACGACATGAAAAAGTCCGGAGCGAGCCCCGCGCTCAGGTCCCTCAGCTGGATTTCCGGAAGCGGCTCGACCATGAAAGAATAGTAGCGCGTGGTGAATCCAACCATGAAGCGTTCCTCGAAATAGGACAGCTGCCCTCCGCGCCCGCTTTTTTCGTACATGTCGGGCGTATAGCCCCATTCGATTTCATTATTTCGCTTAAAACCGATTCGTTTATATATTCGTCCGGCGGCGCGTCGGTTGGCAATTTGTTATTTTCGTCCGCATCGTACGGCGTGGGATTTATATCATTATTTCCGTTTTTGTTTAGGAAACATGACGAAAATATGATCACGAATAAAAAAATAAATATTGATTTCATTTTCATGCGGTTCGTTTTTACTTTCCTTATAAGAAGCCTGCCGTTAAATAAATAATCGGTAGGATTTTTACATTGTTTAATGATTAAATTATAGCCGCCTGATTATCCCGTTCCAATTTTCGTCGGCGCCGCGTTCGAAACTGCCGTACAGTTAGCGTGAAAGCCAACAGTTTTTAAATGGCGGTTCGATGAACTGTCCTTCTTCCGTCCGGGGTTGGCATGTGAGATTATATTTAAAGTGCGGTTAATAAATACAAATATATGCGGAAAGCGCGCAAGCTAAAAAAAATTGATACAATGCTGTATCCATGCAGCGGGGGTTAATCCGTGAAACCAAAAACGCCGCGCGTTGCGCCCAGGCTTTTCGCGTTTGCTGCGCTTGTCTGCCTGTTTTGCCTGCTCGCCGCCAATATAGGAAACGCGGCGCTAATTAGTTTCGAAACGGCGGCCGCGGGGTTTGCGGAAAAAATGACTAGCCCGGCGCTGGACGCGTTCATGGTTTCGGCGACCCACGCGGGTTCGCTTGCCGCGGTAGTCGCGGTGATACTTGCGCTTATCATTGCGAAGCGGACGAGGTTCGCCTGCGGTTTTCCCGCCGCGGCATGCTTGATCGCCTCGAGCGTTTCGAATCTTGCGCTTAAAAATTTTTT
>WREB01000271.1 GCA_009779525.1 Defluviitaleaceae bacterium | reverse complement strand
TACGGCGAGGCTGACGGAAACGCCGCGTTCGAACTGCTTAACGCTTCAGGCGACGGACCGGACATTTTCCTTGCGAAAACCGATCCGTCGCGGATTTGCAAATGGATCACCGATCGCGCAATACGCGGACTTCCCGAAGCGATCCTTGACGATTACCCCGCTCTTTCCGCCTCCCTTTCCGGCGAAGGAATCCTGCGGGCGTACGCCTTGCTGTACGGGGACAGGGTTTGGTTTATCCCGAAGACTTACGACCGCGAACCGCAATACAGCGCAGACGGCGCGCGGATATTTTACCGGAAGGATTTGCCCTCGCGGCTTGGGCTTGCCGCCCCTGAAAGCGTCGTCGGTCTCCGCGATTTGGCGCGTTCGTATGAAAAAGAAGCCGGGCTGCCTTTCGGAATCGCGGCTGATAGCGCGAAATATTTTTTTTATATGTACGGCCTGGATCCGGACCAATGGATAAATGAAGACGGACGGTACGTCCCGGTTTATTATTCGGGCGAGGCAATGGCGCCGCTTGCCTTCGCGCGTTCGCTCCACGAAGAGGGGCTGCTTACGTTCATCGGGCCGGAGGATGAAATCACCCTATGCGAAGCCGGGGTGCTGATGACTTGCGGGGGAACCCCCGAGGCGTTCGAGGATGCGCTCATTCCGGTCGCGAACGCTCAAGGCGTTACCGTACGCGAGGCGCTCGAGCAGTGCGTCGGGGTGATGGACCCGCCGCAGTCGGCCGGCCGCGCGGCCGTTTGGGGACGCTCGCGCGCTTCCGAATGCTGGGTTTTCAACTACCGGATACGCGAGTCGGCCATGCGCGGTGCGCTTTCGCTTTTCGAATATTCGCTTTCCGACGAGGCGAGGGCGTACGCGAGGTACGGCCTTCCGGGAATAACGTACGATTCAAGCCCGAACGGTTTTTACTTTTTTACCGACCCCGAAACGTTCGGCCCTTACGATATCAAGTCGAAATACCCTTCCGCTTCGTTTTTGCTCGGAATGGCGACATACGATTTTTCGCGCTGCAAGGATATAAACCTGCCTTCGACGATAGCGCCGGGCGTTAGGCTTTCGTGCGCCGCAAGCTACCTCAGGTACCGGCTTCCATCGGATACGCAGGGGGGCCTCGTCTGCCTCGCGACGGACGCGCCGCTTCGCGACGCGTTCGAATTGGACAACGAAACGTTGTTCAAGCAAATCGCAACCGGAAGCGATCCGTTCGACGAGACGTTCGAAAGGTACAGGGAGTTTTGCCGATCGCAGGGAATCGAGGAAATGATCGAGGAAGTAAACAGGGTTTTCAGATGATTTAAAACGGTTCAACCGAACAGCCTTTCCATTTCGTCGCCGACTTCGCGGATTGCGTCGCCTATTCCGCGTATCTCGCATTCGAGCCTCAGCCTCTCAAACATGACCTCGACCGGTTCGGCTCCCCTCACGATCGAGTTGAACATCGCGACGTAGTCTATGAGTTCTTCCATTTTTAATTTTGCGGGCGTCGTCATGAAGCGTATCGCGAAGCCGTCCCCCTCCGAAATCGCCGCGCCGGAATAGACCGCGTCAGCCTCCATGTTCATTCGTTTCAGCGCGGGCGGCATAACGCTTGGTATCCCGACTTCGTGGCCGGCAAGCCGTTCCCTGTACCGGTTGAGCAAAAAGAAAATCTTCGCCGACGGGTACATCGCGGTCACGTCGAACGGCAAGCCCGTAGTCGGGTTAACGTAAAGCCTGAGCGTGCCGTCCAGAGCGTTCCCGCAGGTTTCGCCGCGCAAACCGAAGTATGCGAATTCGGCCGCTTCGTCCGAAAGGATGTATTCGAGAAGCTCGTAAATCTTTTCCAGCTTCTCGTCGCCGACGCCGCCGTTTACAACGCAGCCTCCGGTTTCGACGGATCTGGGCCAATGCCTCTCCCTCGTCTGGTCGTAGGCTGCCGGAATAAAGCCTTCGGATTCCCAATCGATTTCGGGCGCGAAGCTGCCGGCCGAAACGGAAGGGGGCGGCAGCACGCCGATGAAGTTTTCGGCGGTTTCCGCAACGGAAATTCCGTTATACGCCGAAAACGACGAAAAAACCCGCTGCATCCAGTACGCGTCGCCCTGGCGGATCAAAGCGCCCGCCGTGTTGTTGGCGAACTTATTTATCGCGTTATTTGATTTGGTCATCGCGTATTCTTTATCAATCGCGCCGGATTCGTAAAGCGAGCGCGCGAACGAAAGCCCCCTTAGCATATCGTAGGAATAAAACGCCGGGATCCATTCGCCGTCCTCATATATCCAACCAGTCGGATCGATGCCGAACAGCGAAATCAGGTAGGTGACCCCGCCCGCGAGCGTCAGGCCCGAAACGCCCGCGCCTCCCGAAGCCGCCGCCATCGAAAGCAGCATTTCCGCGAAATCCTCGACGGTATCTGCGGCGGTATTTTCGCCAAGCCAATCCTTGCGGTAATAGATCCGCCCGCCGTCCGCCTCGCCGCCTTCGCGCCTGACCGGCACGAACCAATCGACTCCTCCGTTTAAGGCGCTGACCGCGCCAAGCTCGTCGCTCGTATTAAAAAGCTCGGTCAGGCGCGGATGCAGGAACCTGTTCGGTTTCGGCAAATCGCGGATTATTCTGTTTTCCATCCAATCGCGGAAGTACCCCTCGAAGATATCGACCCTCACCAGGTCCGGCAGCTCGCCCGTCGCAGCCAGCTGCGCCAGCCATTCCGACTCCCATTCGGCCGCGTCGACCGGGATGATCTTTAACTGCAGCGTCTCGGAAATCATTTTGCCGACCGCGTCGTCGAACCATAAAAACGAATCGAAACCCACGCTTATTTCTATAAAAGGCTCGATTTCAGCGGCCGAATCGTAATCATCGACCGGCGCGGCGTCCGCTAAAACTTCATCCGTAAGCGCTTCCGGCGTCGTTTCGCCGTCTTTGCGCGGCGCGTCGTCCAACGGCGCGCAGCCGCCGGACGCCAAAAAAAATGCAGTTATTATTATAAAAATCCTTTTCAAGCATACCCCTCGATTGCGTCCGGAGTTAAACCGGCGCG
>WREB01000270.1 GCA_009779525.1 Defluviitaleaceae bacterium | reverse complement strand
TTCATGACCGAGCTCGTTTCTTCGAGGCCGGCGCGCTGGTAGATCGTGCCCCCGAACGCGATGGCGTTGTCGATTATGTCGTTTAGGCGCTCGGCGAGGCCCTGGTGCGCCATGCGGGCGTTGCGCTCCTTCGGATTGACGCCCGACATAAACGTGCCGTCCGGTTTTTCGGGCCGCTTGTTGAAGAGCGCGTTGACAGCGCCCACGTCGTTTTCGAGCATCGAAAGCAGCTTCCGCTCGTCGAGTTCGAGCTTGCCGATGTTGCCGCTGCGGTTTGACGTGGTTATCCCGATCTGGAAAAGCGAGATCGACTTGCTAGATATTTTGCTTGTGGGCACGCCGCCCGAATATTCGTACTGGATGTCGTACTCGACTTTTTCGTAAAGCATCCTGCGCATCTGGCCCGTCAGATTGGAAAGGATGTCGTCGCGGTAGAGCATGCCCGCCTTCGCCTTGTTTTCCCAAAGCTCGACCTCGCGCTCCTTCATCTCGCGCCTCTGGTCGTCGGTGAGCGGCTCGTAATAAGAATACTGCCCGTTTTTTGCGCGCGGGGTTATCACGTAGTTGTTTAGGAAATCAAGCAGTTTGTTGTATTCGTCGACGAATTTTTTTAGCGTGTTGAACGTTTCCGTCGTGTCGCGCGCGAGGCTTACGAACAGCGTGCGCGGGATAACGTTGTCCGACGCGTCCTTCGTCAGCGTCGCCTCGTTTACGGTGATCGAGACGCCGTCGATCTCGAAGGTGTTGCTTTCCCTGTAGTACATCATGCCGTTGTGCTCGAACCTGGCGTCGGACGCTGCCGAAACGCGCGCGTCGGCAATGTTCGCGCTTGACGGGAAGTTGAACAAATTCAAGAAATCATCGAGGCCCGCGCCGCCGGCCGTGATCGCCCCCGCCGCGCCCGAGCGCGCGGACTCGATCCGGTACGCCCCGCGGTTTGAGTCGAACGACATCAATACGCCGGCGCCAGAGTTGTTGACCATGTACATTATTTCGGACATCGAATCCCTTGAGGCGTTGACGTCTATTTGCTTGCCGTTAATGGTGAACGAAAAGTCCGAAAAGCTGAGGTCCGCGATAACTTCATCGCGCTGCTGTACGGCGGCGACGCCGCTTCCGCTGAAGCCCAGCTTCTTTAATATGTCGAAATGCTCCTGGCCCGAAAAGATCTCAAGCTTGTGCCCGGCTGTCGCGACGAACGAGAAGCTGCCGCCGTCGTAGACCATCCTGACCTTTTGCGTATCGAGCGTATGCGTCGAACCGTCGTAGCCGTAGCGGTCGATGAATTTATCATTAAAAATTGTAGCGACGCGTTTGTAATATTCGTCGTTTTTATTTGTTATCAAAGTATCATCGAAAACTGCCATCAAATAATCGTTGTCCGCCTTATCAAGCTGGAACCTCGTCACCGTCCCGTCGTCGAGGCGCAGGAAGAATGACTCGGAAAACCTGCCGGTCTCATCAAACCCGATAATGCTTGATATGATCGGGTCGCCGCCCGCGGTGGCGACGTCCGGCGCTTCCTTTACGGCGGCGTACGTAAGCTTGAACGAGTCGCCGACGTAGACGTCCTTTTTTGCCGTTTCGTGCACCGTAACCGAAAAGTCGCGCGCGGTGGCGGCCGACTTGACCGAAACCTGCACGCCCGGCACGGAAAGCCCGTCGGCGCCGGTGACGCTTGTCTTAAAATTGTAGAAAGTCGAGTTGAGGCGCAGGCTCGTGGAGCTAGTCAGGCTAAGCATCGAATTTTGGAAATCGCGCAGCGCGCCGGCCGCCATCCTGTAGTCCTGCTGCTTCCATTCGAGCTTTTGGCGCCGCTGTATCAGCTTGTTGTAACGCATGCTTTCGGCGCGCATCATCTGCGTCACAAGCGCCTGCGTGTCGAGCCCGGTCGAGAGCCCCGTGAACCTGGTTATATTGTTGAACATGAAATACCCCCGATAAAGCCAGTATTTACGCTTCAATTTTGTATCGGCAAAATATGTCGCAAATATTACAAGCAGCTAATATAAACGGGCCGTATGCCGAAATATTGTATAGGGAAATCAACGACGGAAGACGGTGCTGCATTGAAAAAAAACTACGGCCTCGCGAAAAAATTATCGGACATACAGCAAGCCGACGACAACCTCTCGCGGATCGAAAACATGCTTAGCCGCATCAAGGCGCTGGTCATGAAGGCGGACAAGGCCGAGAAGGCCGGCGAGGTCAACGAGCTTTCCCGCATACAGGACGAAATCAACAAGCTAATCAAGACGATCGACGCCGACGCCGAATCGCTTAACATACACCTCCCCTGGCTCAACGAGCTGCAGGAAAAATATCTAATGGAAGACGTTTTTTACATGATGACCGAGGAGGAAAACCGCGACGCGAAAAAATGGTTCGTAAACGACATGAGGAAGCTGAAGAAGATAAAAAAGGAACTGTTGAAATAATTTTCTGTAAAAAATATTTTGCAAAAAAAAACGGCGCTGGATCGGCGCCGTTTTTTTTGTGTTTAATCGCGGTTGTTACCTGAGGAGCTGGAGCAGGTTCTGCGGAAGCATGTTGGCCTGCGCGAGCATCGATACCGCCGCCTGCTGGAGCACGCTGGACTTGGTGAAGGTCATCATTTCCTTCGCCATGTCTGCGTTCCTCACGCGGGACTCGGAATCGGACAGGTTTTCGCTGGAGATGTCGAGGCTCTTCATGGTGTATTCCAGCCTGTTTTGGATCGCGCCGAGTTTCGCGCGCTCCGTGGTGACGTAGGTGAGCGCGACGTCGAGGGTGTCGAGCCAGCCGGTGACCGACGGCGCTGTCCAAGCGGAACCGGAGTTAGCAGCTATCGACTTCGGACTTGAAAATGGGCTAATTCCAGAAGCGCTGATGAGGTTAATGTAAGAAACCCCGTCGCCGTTACCGATGCCCATAACGTCGGACTTGATGCGTCCGATGTTGACTACCACACCCTGGTTGGCGTTGGCACCAAGTTGGAACCAGAGCGGTGTGAGCGATGAATTCTTTGCTCTCAACGTTGAAATCGCAGCCATCGCACTTG
>WREB01000269.1 GCA_009779525.1 Defluviitaleaceae bacterium | reverse complement strand
CGCCGCCGGGAAATATGTACGTGGTTCCCGCCGGATCATCAGGCTTCGCCCCCCGCGTGGTCACGTCGTTCCATTCTTTAAATTGCTCTCCGCCGTAAAACGCGCCGAACGTCGCGACTTGTATTTGCGTGCCTTCAAGAAAATACCCGAGCCTTACGTTGGTTAGTCCCGGGGTGTGCACTATGTAGCCGGCCTCGACCCAAAGCTTGTAGGCGGTTTGCTTGACCGCCGTCACAGTCGCGTCGTTACCGGGCATCGTGTAGACGGTCGCGCGCGAAACGGCGTCGCCAAACGTTCCGCCGCCGACGGCTTCCCAAGACTTAAAAACCTCGCGCTCGACTTCGTATAGGTAAGGAGGCTGCGTGGTCGGCGTGACAACGCCTTGCAGCGGAAGCGAAGTGGCAATGCTAACCGTCTGGCCTTCGTAAAGCGCGACGTCGTACGGCGGGTTTGTAGTGCCGTCGTTTACCGTCAGCGTGTGCGGGGACATCGCCTGTATCCGGACATAGTTGTTGCTCGCGCTGTATACGTAAGGCGTTCCCCCGCCCGGGTACGCGCAGTATTCGCCGGCGCCGCCGCCGTCAGCCCTCGAGCCCCGGAAGTATCTGTAGCCGTCGGGCAGGTTCAGGTTTGGCCCGGTTATGCTGTTTATCGCGCGGGAGCTGCCGCTTGCGGTGAGCACGCCGGACCCGTTTGAAATGGTAAGAGAAGCCGCGTTAACTCCATAGAACGCGCCGGTCGTCGCCGGCCCGCCCGAAGAGGCGTAAAGGTTCCCGCCGTTTATCGTGAGCGCGCCGACGTTAAGCCCGTGGGTGTTGACCAGGTTGCCCGAGGAGGCGCTGACCGTGCCGCCGTTCATCGTGAACGAGCGGTTGGCCGCCGCCGCGCCGGACATATTAATGCCCATCCCACCGATCGCGGAGGCGTATAGCTCGCCGGAGCCTTCCACGGCAATGGAGGCGACGCTTGCGATTCCCGCGGCGCCAGCTCCCTCGCCTATCGAGACGAACGTATTGGCGCCGACTAAATCTATGATTATCGAATCGCCGCCAAGAATCGTCAGCGCGACGGGCGTGTCGGAAACCCAATTGAAATTGGTGAGCGTGAGTTTGAGCGTTCCGGAATTCCAGTCCCAGTCCGGACCGGCTGGATATTCGGTTCCGCCTACTTCGCCGATGTAAAATTTCCCCGACGCGATGTCGAATATCAAGCCGTCGTGCCGCGTCGCGTACTGCGTGACGGTCACGTCCAGTTTATAGAAACCCGTGTTGCCGCCGTAATCAAACCAAATCCCGTCTTCGACCGGGCCGTTATGGTGCCAGTAGACGTCGGACGCCTCGGCCGGCCTGACCGTCAGGTCGTTTTTGGTCCCCTCCGCGTATGTCGGCTTCTGCACGACCTTGTTCCACGCGACGACGACGCCGTTGCCCGGGTTATTAATGTTAATGGGGCTCGAACCCGGCGAGGAGATCACCTGCGATTCGTTGTTGCCGTACGCGAAGACGAACCCGCCCGACACGTCGATTCTACCGCTTAAAACGGTTGTAAGCGCGCGAACCGCGAAGCCGGTCGTCGCGGTGACCCATCCCCCCGAAATTTCCACGACATTGTTTATACCGGTCGTCTGTATCGCGGCGGTGCCGGTATCGGTCTTAACTTTGCCGCCCTCGACGATGATTTTAACGTTCGGAACTTCGGCGGGCTTAGTCGTCGCCGCGCTTATCGCGATTCCGGAGGTTGCGGTTATTTCGCCGCCTTTTACCGTCGCGGTGGAGTACTGCCCCACCAGGTTTATCGCGCGGCCCGCGTACGCCGTGACCTTCGCGTCGTCTTCGACTAGTATGTTGCCGGTCGTTTGAATGACATAGCTGGTGCTGGAAGTGACGTTGTTCGTCTTCACTTCGGCGTTGTTTTTCAGTATCACGTTGTCGAAAGGATAATTGATTTCGGGGTCGCCGTTCATGTAGATGACCGGGTTCGAGTTGCTTGCGGCGTTGTTTGATACGCTCCCGCTGCCGCTTACGGTGACGACGCTGCCCGAACCGGTCGAGCGTATAGCGCAGGCGTTGCCCGCCGCGACCGTACCGTTGCCGGACACATTAATTAATGTATTATTCGTACTGTTATTGGTGCCGGTTCCGTCGTTGATCGCGTAGCTGTCCGGCACGGATGAAACCGTTCCGCTAATGTTTATTTCGACGCCGGAAATGCCCGAAACGACGCTAATGGCGGTTCCTTTACCGTTGTTTATTATAGATCCGGCGCAATTTATTTTCGTGCCGCCGCCGGCAACATACACAGCGCTTCCGGAGCCTGAGTTTGTGATCGAGAATGACGAAGCTAAGTTAAACGTTCCGCTTCCGGAAATCGTGATTATGTTTTGGTTGGTATTTCCGGTCACGCTCGCGTTCCAATTGACCGTCACGTCCGAATCGATTTCCAACACTATCGGATACGTCGGCGAACCAGACGATGGCGTAACGGTCACGCTGGCGCCGCTTGCGGAGGCTGCAAAACCGCCGACCGAGTTTATGTGCGCCGCGAGACTAACCGCATTCATGCCGTACGCCTTTTTCGGGAACGCCGGGCCGAGCAGGCCCGTCAGTAGAATAGCCGCGATGAAAAAAGATATAAAAGTATTAAGCTTGTTTTTCAAACTGCCTCTCCCCTTTGGCAATTCATGCAAACAACTATACCGGCCGATTATACCACAAATTTATTGCTCCTAAGGAAAAACGCGGGGTTTGCAAAAACTGCGGATCTATTTTTTGAAAATCGTCTCCCCGCCCGCGATAACGCGCTCGATTTCTATGTTTTCGCCGAAAATCACGACGTCCGCGTCGCAGCCGCGCTCAAGTTTTCCCTTGCGGCTATCCAAACCGAGGATTTTGGCCGGCGTCGAAGTCGCCATTTCGACCGCTTCCGCGAGCGGAACCCCTGCTATTTCCACCATGTTTCTGACGAGCGCGTCCGCCGCCGCCACGCTCCCAGCGAACGCCTCGCGGCCCGCGAGCTTAAGCACGTCGTCCTCGTATACGACTTCG
>WREB01000268.1 GCA_009779525.1 Defluviitaleaceae bacterium | reverse complement strand
GCGTTCGCGTCCGGTTCTGAATCGTTTTGCTCCGCCGCGTTTTGTTCGTTAAACTCTGCTTCGATATGATCGTCTGTTTCATCGCCGTCCGGATCCGCGTAGTCATTTGCGACATAGTTTTCGGCCGCGCTTTCCGTAGGCGCCGCATCGACCGCCGCGCCGCCGTCGCCGGTATTTTGCGTCTGCGGTAAAGTCCCGGCTTTCCGGCACGAAACCGATAGAATAATCATGCTAAAAAAAATAAACGCAAACACAAGAAAATTTTTCATGCCGATTTCCTCTCCCGTTTGACAAATCGCCGCATTCCATGACATGCGCGAATATTTTGTTCGGTATATTATACTCCCAGAAAAGGGGCAATTGAAATTGCACTGGATCCAGGGACTGACAAACGCGATCGATTACATCGAAGCGAACCTGACCGAAGATTTCCGCGTCGAGGACGTGGCTTGCCGCGCCTATTCGTCAAGCTCCCATTTTCAATTGATTTTTCATCTGACGATGGGCCTGACCGTCGGCGATTACGTCAGAAACCGGCGCCTTAGCCTCGCGGCGCAAGACCTGCTCCGGCATAACGGAAAGATCGTCGATATCGCGGCGCGCTACCGGTACGAAACGCCGGAGAGTTTTTCCAAGGCGTTCGCAAGGTTCCACGGCGTCCCGCCGTCCAGGCTCCGGAATGAGAACGCCCGTTTTTTTCATCCGTTTACGATTAATTTATCGATAAGAGGGGGATTCGAATTGTCGCGCAAACCGTACGAAATGTTTCATTTTGTCGATTGGGGTGAAATCGAGGGGTTAGGCGGCGACGCGGCCCCGGACGCCGAAAAGTACGCGAGAGTCGTGGATTGGGCGGGAAGAGCGAGGGGACAGAACCCGAACGTCTTCGACGCGCTGACCGAATGGATCCTGGACGATTCCGAATGGACCGCCGAAAGACTCGCCGAAAACGAGCAGATCCTAATGCGCGGCGTGCTCGCTCGGTTTAAGGAGCAAAACGCCAGGCTGCGGTCCTATCTGAAAAAACTCGAGCCTTCAGGCGTCGTGAACGCGCCGGTGTTTAACGCGCTCGACCGCTTCGACGAGGAGCTTTCCGGAAGAACGCGCGTCGAAGAGTTAGCCGAAGCCGTTACGAAAGTCTTTTCGGATTTTAGATCGATGTCAGACCGAAACATCAGGGAACGAATCGCCGGCAACAAAACGGGGCCGCACGGAGTAAACGGCGTCGAGTTGTTCGGATACGTTAATCATCTGAAGGATTGCGACGCGGGCGTGCAGTGGGCGCTGTTCATGCCCGGAGTCGTCGAAAGCCAGCAAAGGGGCTTTAGGGTGGGGTCGTTCGAATATAAAAAAGCGCCGGCGATGCGTTTTATCGGGCGCGAATGCGGCGAGCACGAGGCAAAAGAATGGCTGCTTGAAACGATGCGCGCGCTTGACGCGCTGGATGATTATAATTCGGATTACTATTGCGACGCGCTTTTTATGCATCATTTCGGGTTGTGCGTGGACGTGGGCCCATGGCGGGGCTACTGGGGCCGCTTCATGCGGGCGGGGACGCCGGTTCCGGACGGTTTTTCGCACTTCGATTTCGCCGCGACGCGCGGCGAATGCGAAGCCGCCGTCGGCCCCCCGTATATATCGCAGTTCGCGTACGCGAGATTTATCGGCGATAGCGACGCGATGCATAAAAGCGAGGGTTATGACAGCGACGCGATGTACGACGTGACGAGGAACATAATCCTAAGCCAGGGAACAAACATCCCCTACCCCGACAAGTATTGGACCGCCGAGATTTTTCCGGACGGCTGCCTAAAGCCAAGCAGCGAATACATGTTCGGCGTCGAGCTGTAACGCTTAAAGATTTCGAAAAATTTTATCGCGCGGGGCATTATGCCCCGCGTTCTTTTTTGGCGAGCAGCGCGTAAAGCGTGACCCATTTGCCAGGCGCTCCGACGCGTTCTTTAGGAAGGTATGATTTGGTAAGCGTGCCCCCAAGCAAATACTTGCCTTCGGGGTTTCGTTTGCCTTCAAGCAGCTCCCACGCCTCGCAAAGCCGCTCGTCGTTTCCGTAGCCGAGCGCGCAGAAGGATTCGACGATGTTTGCAAGTCCCACGCGCATCACCTCGAACGGGTAGAACGCGTCCACCGCGCGCCATCCCTCGCGCGCGCTAAGTATCAGCGCATTGGCTTCGCCGGTCCGGTAAAAAAGCCTGTGCTTCCAAAAATAGTCGACGAGCGGCTCCGTTATGTCCGTGGCTATCCCTTTTTTCGCGCATTCGGCGGCGAACATCAAAGCGTGCATATTAACCTTGACGCAGCTTTTCGGGACGCGGTCCATTTTTTTCAGGCGGTGGAGGCACAAAAACCCGCCGTCGGGCAGCTGCGTTTCGGGAAGGCGCTTTATGACGCTTGCGACGGCGGGATAATCGCCAAGCCCGAGGCGGACGAGCGCGCGAAGCCGCATGAAGTCGCCGCAGCCGCAATCGAACGGCGCGTCCGCCCCGAAACCGACCGCCCGCTTTATTTCAAGCCCGGTGTCCGCGAACGTCAAGCCGCATTCTGCGAAGCCGCTCAGATAATACGTCGACCAAAGCCCCTTGCGCTCCATCCAATCCGACGGCAAGAACGCCTTGTACCATGCGGCCGCATCCGCGGACTCATGCGCCTGTCCTTTCAACTCGGCCGAGGCGCGAAGCCTTACCGCGGGGTTGTTTTCATCAAGCAGCCATTCGATTACCGTTGAAACGCCCTCAGTCATTTTTTTTCACCATCGGCTTCATGTTATCCAGGATCCTCTCCATCCAATACGTCGAAAGTATTTCGCCGTACAGCTTCGATTTTCTGTCTTCGCCCGCGTTCATGTGCCCGCCGAAGATGACGAAACCGTCGGGTTTTTCCGTGATTAGGCGCGGCGGGAAATCGTATCTGCCGCTACCGTTTTTGTACCTGCCTAAAAAATCGATCGACTTATTAAACCACTCCGATTTCCGCGCCGCCTTGAAATGGGAGAGAACGAAGGTGTTGAACAAGTGCGGCTTCAGGTCGTCCCCGTC
>WREB01000267.1 GCA_009779525.1 Defluviitaleaceae bacterium | reverse complement strand
GCCGGCGATAAGCCCGGCGTTGAGTTCGGTCGGGGTGAGCCCGTTTTTCCTCACCGAAAACATGCTTCCGTCGGGCCTGGCTATCACGTGGCTGTTGTGTATGCCAAGCTCGCTTTTTTCGAGAAAGCCGGCCATTATGATTATGCTATATTCCTTCGCCCATTCGAGGATTTGGCCGGTCAGCGGCCCCCCGACGGGTTCCGCTTGCGCCAAGTTTTCGGGAAAGAGGCAGTAGGCGTGTATCGCCGTTTCAGCGAAAACTATCGCGTCCGCCCCGACGATCGAGGCGCACAGCGCCTGCTTGCGGATTTTCTCGAGGTTGCCCTTCGGGTCCATCGCTATCGAGTTTACCTGCGCCGAAGCGGCGTGCAGCTTCCGCATTAAAAATGCCCCCTCTCTCTTCTTTCCTCGGCAGTTTCGTAATCTATGCCCATGCGTTTTTCGACGCCCTCGGTCAGGCCGGCGCCCAGGTTTGTAAGCAGGCACGCGAGGTATCTGCGCGCGCGCTCGGGCTCCTCGATGTCGTCCATCTGCCAGCGCAGGTTGTCGATGACAAGAATGCCTCCGAACGCTTCGTAAACGACGGCGGCGCCCCTTCTTGTCAGCGCGAAGCCGCCTTCCTCGCCGCCAAGCGCTACGCACGCGCTCGCGGGCTTCGGGTGGTGCGTCGCGGAAGTCCACGGCGCGAGCTTGCCCTTGCCCTCGATCCAAAACAAATGGTTGCCCGTCATTCCGTCGGCGAGTCTGTGCGCGTGCCTAACCGCGTCCCAATTGCCGCCTTCCTTGTTGAAGGTGTGGGTAACGGAGTCCCATACGCCGTCGCCGATTTCGCCGGGCGCGACGCTTCCCGGAAGCGAAAGGCCCTTAAGGACCGAGCCGGTCTGCGCTTCGTCGAGCGCGTGAAGGCAGACGGTCCCTCCCCCTGACAAGGACGCCTTTATTTGCGGAATCAGGGATTCTTTATAAAAAAGCCCGTCGATTATCGCGATATCCTTGCCAAGCGCCTCGGCCGCGCCGACGTTTTCGGACTCCATGCCGACCTCGCGCATCCGTGCGATCGATTCGTCCGTAAGGCAGAGGCCGGTTTCTTTCAATTTCACCGAAGGCCCGGCGCCGGCGAAGGATACGATCAGCTCCGCGGCGATCGGCGCCTCGCCAAGCTTGGCGAAAAGCTCGAGCGACGAAACGAGGTACGCGCCGCTTCCGTAGATGATTTCCATAAGCGGGGTCTTAGTCAATCCGCCGCGGTCGGCTCCCGCGACGAGTATCGGGATCGCATTGCCCGACTGCGGGTTTTCGTAACAGCGGCGCGCGACGTAGTAGTCCTCGCCCCAAAGCGAGAAGTCGCTTTCAACAAAGCCTTTGACGGCCGGGTTAAACGGAGCGGCGAGGTACGCGTACGTGATCTCGAGCCTCTCGCCCGCAGCGAAGCCGGTCCCGTTTTTTACCTCGATCGGCAGGTCTGTTAGCGCCGCTTCGGCGTTGTCTATTATCGCGTAGCCGCCGTTTTTGACGAACCGCTCAACTTTGCGCCGTATCTTTTTCCAATCGCCGCCCCGAAGCTTCGATTCCTTGAAGTTAAGCCAAAGCGTTTTGCAAGAATCTAATTCGGCGCCTTCCAATTCGTCGATAAAAATCCCGCCCGTGATTCCGCGTTTAGAAAGCATTTCGGCGAGGATCCCGTCGGGGTCGAGGAAGGCGCAGTCGTTAGGAAGCGATTTGCCGACGCTCTTCGGGTGGATCTCGATCGTCTTCTTCCATTCGTCGGCCAAATTTCCGTCGGAAGTAAGCGCCGCGTGGTAGACGAGCTCCTTCTTCGATTCGGTCAGCGGGGCGCGGAAGCGGTTTGTGAACGCGAGCAGCTCCGCGGGCCCGAAGCGCGCCGACGGCATCGTTTCGGTCCAGATGCATTCCTCGCCGTCGTACACCTTGCAACAGAGCTCGAGTGTCCGTTCGCTTCTTGTGTCGTTGTGCACGGAAAGCTCGATCGGCACGTCGTCGCCCGCGATGTATTTGGTCCTGTAGCTGTGGTCGATCACGGCTATGTAGCGCTGCGCGCGGACGAACGCGGCCTTTCCCCTGCCCTTCACCCATTCCGTCACGTCGTCGTAGTCGGGCCCGAACATCGCCGCCCAGGCGCAGAAGCCCGAGACGTCGAGCCGCCTGTAGGAATTGACCTCGGCTGGCCAAAGCTTGTCGTCGACGCGCTCGGTGCCGAAGTCGGCGTCCTCGAACGCCGCGTCGCCGACGATTGTGGACTGGTTGTCCGGCGTCGCGCCGAAGACGCAGGTGAATTCCCCGAAGTAGAGCGGCTTGTTTTTTCGCCAGCCCCACGAAGGGTATTCGTATTTGCGCGCCCCGTACCACGGGAACAGGAACGACCCCTCGAGCCAGTACTGCGTATGCGGATGGTCGGGGAAGCCCTGCCAGTTTTTTGGGTAATGTAGGTTGTACATTTTTAGGTTGCCTATGAAGTCCATCGCCGAGGACATCTGGACTATGCGGCTTTGGTCCTCCTCCTCCGCCTCGTCGATAATTTTTTTGAAGACGCGGGTAGCCGCCGCCATTTTCGGCGAGATGTTGACGTCCGTCGGGAGTATCGGCGACATTTCGTTTGAAAACGACCAGATGACGACGGAGGGGTTGTTGCGGTCGCGCCTGACAAGCGCGTCCATGAAGTGCTTCCTTACGTTTTGGTAGCACTCCTCCTCGCTGCCCGCGAAGTCGAAGCTGTGAAAGCCCGTCGTCCAAAGCGCGGTTTCGGTCGTGATAAGCATTCCGGCGCGGTCGGCGGCCTCGACCCACGACTTGTCCTGCACCCTCGCGTGGAGCCTCGCGTGGTTGCAATTGCCCTTCTCCATCCAATCCCTGAAGAACTTGACTTTCCATTCGAGGGGGCGGTTCGCCTGCGGCTCGCTTATGTGGCCGGACTGGCCCAAAAGTCGTATCTTCTTGCCGTTTAGGTAAAAGCTGTGGCCGTTGTTCGTAAATTCTCTGAAGCCGAAATAATCGGAATGCTCGTCGATTTTCCTGCCGTTTTCGACAAGCGACGTCCTTAAGCCGTAG
>WREB01000266.1 GCA_009779525.1 Defluviitaleaceae bacterium | reverse complement strand
GAAACGCCGCGTTTACCGCCAAGATACGCGCGACGCTCATGCGGGACACCGGAGCCGTGGTAAGCCCGTTCCATTCGTTCGTGTTCCTTCAGGGCCTCGAGACGCTGTCGCTTCGCGTCGAAAGGCACGTCAAAAACGCGTTGGAAGCCGTGGAATTTTTATCGGTCCACCCGAAGATAGAAAAAGTTAACCACCCGTCGCTGCCCACGCACGAAAGCCACGCGCTGTATGAAAGATATTTCCCGGGCGGCGCCGGCTCGATTTTTTCAATCGACGTCAAGGGCGGCGCGGAAGGCGCGGTCGGCTTCATCGACAGGCTTAGGCTGTTTTCGCTTTTGGCGAACGTCGCGGACGCGAAATCCCTAGTCATCCATCCCGCAAGCACGACGCACTCGCAGCTTACCGGGCCGGAGCTTGCCGAACAGGGGATCGGGCCCGGAACGGTAAGGCTTTCGATCGGGCTCGAACATATCGGGGATATAATCGAAGACTTAAGGCAAGCCCTGGAATAAAAAACGCGATCCGCCGATTAAGCATTAAAAAACCGCGCGCCGCGCGGTTTTTAATTGTTGAAAGTTTTGCTATTCGATCACGAAGACGTCCGCGTACGGGTCGCCGTCGGGAAGCGTAAGCGCGTACCCGTTTTCGGCTCGCTCGAACCGGACTTCGCGGCCGGTCGTAAGCTCGTTGATTTTTACGATTTTTTCATCAAACGGCATGACGGCGATCGCGCAGTCGGAGTCGCGAAGGTATATCGCGTATTTTTTGCCTCCCTTTTGCGTGAAGCCGAACTTGCCCGCGCGGTAGGGGGCCTGCGGCCGCGTCCCGTATATCGCCTCGCCGCGCGCGCCGATCCATTCGCCTATCGCCCTCATGCGTTCGATCGCGGGCTTTGGAAGCCGCCCGTCGGGCATCGGGCCGACGTTAAGCGATAGGTTGCCTCCCTTGCAGACCACGTCGACTAGCAAATGTATCAGTTGCCTCGCCGACTTGTATTCGTCGTCGTATTTAAATGAGAACGAAGTGCCCATCGTGACGTTGCTCTCAAACGGTATCGTCATCGGCTCGGTGGGAACGGTCTGTTCCGGCGTCACGAAATCCTCGCATGTCCCTCCGACCGTCCTGTCGGCGGAAAGCACCCACGGCTGGATTTTTCGCGCCTTCGCGATCAGCTCCTCGATCTTGATGTCCTGCCCTTCGGCGGCGCACACCCAGCCCGCGTCGAACCAAAGCACGTCGAGTCTCCCGTAATTTTCGACGAGCTCGAGTATCTGGCCGTGCGTATAGCTGACGAAGCGCTCCCAAAGCTTCGGGTCGTCCTTGGGGTCGTATGTCGGGCCGCGCCTCGAGTTTCTATCGTGCTGCCAATAGCTTTTTTCGTTCCAGTCCGCCTTCGAAAAATAGGCGGCGATCCCAAGCCCCTGCTTCCTGAAGGCGTCGAAAAGCACCTTGCAGACGTCCGCGTATTTGTGCTTGCTAAACGGGCAGTCGGGCGCGGTCACCTTGTAATTTGAATATTTGGAATCGTACATGCAAAAGCCGTCGTGGTGCTTCGTCGTGAATGTCAGATATTTAAACCCTGTTTCCGCGGCCAGCTTCGCCCACGCTTCGGGAAGGAACCTGACGGGATTGAAGGTTTTGTTCAGCGCCCAATATTCCTTCTTAAACTCAGCCGGGTTAAAAATCCAGTCGACGTCCTTGCGCGACCATTTGCAATCCTCGTCGCTCATCGCCCACGACTCGACGATCCCTATCTGCGAATAGGGGGCCCAGTGCATCATTATTCCAAGCTTCTGGTCCATGAACCATTCGAGCCGCTCGAGGATTTGCGGATCGGTCGGCTTTACGTACTTATCCTCTTTGCTGTAGTTGTGGACGCCAAGCGCGACGGGCGCCGCGTCTTTTTCGATTCCCATTGGTGGCCCTCCGTTTTTGCCCTCATACTATCACACCGGCGCCGCCCGCGTCATCGGTTCACAAACATCCGCGCGTTTGTTATACTCCGCTCATATGCCAAATTGAAGCGTCCCAGCCGGCAAAGCGGACGCAAACGAGGCGCGGCTGATTGTCGAACATAAACTTGCGGTACATAAAAAAATTCTTCGTCATATCCGGTTCCATTACCGGAATATACCTGGTGCTTGCCGCCGCGGTGACGCTTACGATAATCGCTTCCGAAAGCAATCTGATCAGAAACCTCCGCCCGCAGCAAAACCAATCGTCGGAGGGAGGGCAAAGCGAGGGCGAAACGTCCGGCGACAACGGAGGCGACCAAATCGCGAAGCAGGAGACCGAGGACGACGAAAGCTTCCTAAAGCCGCCGCCGCGCACAAATTTTTTGATAATCGCCCTCGACCAGGAGCGCGTGCTTACCGACGCGCTTATGGTCGGCTGTTTCTACCGCGACACTCAGGAAATCCACCTGATGTCGATCCCACGGGATTTATATACGCAGCTTCCGGATCACAGGCTTAAGGAAATGCAAAACGAGGGAAGGCACCCGCCTTCCTACATGAAGATCAACGCGCTTCGAAGCTACGGGGGCAGACTTAACGGCATCCGCTACTTGTCCGAGCAGCTCGGCGAAATGCTGGGGGTCAAGTTCTCGTATTACGTCGAGGTTAGCCTTCCCGCTTTCAAGAAAACTGTCGACGCCATCGGAGGCGTCTGGATGGAAATCCCGAACGTAACCGGCGACGGCATCTATTATTACGACGAATTCCAGGATTTATTGATCGATCTAAAAGCGGGAATGCAGGAACTTGACGGGAACAAGGCCGAACAACTCGTCCGGTTCCGCTCGTACCCGTCCGGAGACGTGGGCAGAAACGCCGTGCAGATGGAATTCATGAAGCAGTTGTTCCGCCAGGCGCTTAAGCGCGAAGCGATAATGAACGATCCGCTCGCGCTCTACAACGTGATTCGCAGCGAAGTCGAAACCGACATGGGCGTCGAGATATTAAGCTACATCCCCTACTTTTCCAGATTTACCGGCGACAAAATATTCACGCACTCGATGCCCGGCGTCGGCGATTACGGCGACGACGGGCTTTCGTACTTTTTTCCGGACGGCAAGGCGATGCCCGGGGT
>WREB01000265.1 GCA_009779525.1 Defluviitaleaceae bacterium | reverse complement strand
TGTCGATGACGATCTTGGGCATCAGCATCCCGATGAACGGCTGCGCCACCCGAAGGGCGACTGCGAGCGCGCAGCAGACGACCGTCGGCTTGTTGAGGCGCCAGTGCTTCATAAACGAATACGCTATGTTGTCGGCAAGCCCGCGTTTGGTTTCCACATTCACAGCTTTCAGTTTTATCGAATCGCGGTATGTTAACACAACGCGCGCGGTAATTGAAACACGCGCAAAAAGAAGCGCGCCCTGCGGCGCGCCTCTTTTATCGTCTCAATCAGATTCGCTAATTTATTTTTCGTTCGGCTCCTTGCCTTTTCCCTTGATCTTTTCCCATATGTCGATCCCGGTGAGCGCCTCGACGGTCTGCGGAAGCGCCGTGATAATGTCGGTGACGTAGCCCGAGACCTTGGAGGCGCCGCGACCTCCCTCGCCGCCCTGACCCTGGTCGACGATCACTATCTTTTCGGTTTTGGCGAGCGGTTCGGCGACGGCCTTGGCCATTTCGGGAAGGCGCTCGATTATCATTTGGGTGACCGCCGCGTCGTTGTACTGCTTGAACGCCTCGGCTTTCTTCAGCATAGCCTCTGCTTCGGCCTTGCCCTTCTCGCGGATTATATCGACTTCCGCCATGCCCTCGAGCCGCTTCGCGTCGGCGCGCGCGGTCCCCTCCAGCCGGATCGCCTCCGACCTCGCCTGCGCGTCCTGGATCTCGCGGTACTTGACGGCTTCGGCGCCTATCTCCATTTTATATTTGTCCGCGTCCGCCGTCTTCTTCACCTTCGCCTCGAGGTCGCGTTCGGTACGCATCGACTCCTGCTCGGCGAGCTCGATTTCTTTTTGCTTGCGCGTGATTTCGACTTGCATCTGCGTTTCCGTGACTTCTTTTTTTACCTTGTTCGCCTCGATCTCGTAGGCGAGGTCGGCGACCGCCTTGGCGGTCTCCTGTTCCTTCCTATACGCGTGGACTTTAAGTTCCTTTTCCTTGGTAGCCTCGGATATTTGGGTTTCGGAGACGAGTCTCGCGCTTTCGCCTATGCGGTTGGCTTCGGAAGTTTTTATCTTTGTTTCCTTCGCGGCCTCGGCCTCGGCTATCATCGCGTCGCGTTTGACTTCCGATATGCGCTTCTTGCCGAGCGCCTGCAGGTAGCCGTTGTTGTCGGAAATGTCGCGGATGGTGAACGCCTTAATTTCGAGCCCCATGTGCGATAGGTCGAGCGCCGCCACCTCTTGCACCTGCGAAGCGAACTTCTCGCGGTCCTTGTAGATGTCCTCGACCGAAAGCTTCGAGATGATTTCGCGAAGCTTCCCTTCGAGCACGTCCTTTGCGATGCTCTCGATCACCGAGATCGTCCGGCTTTCGTTGCCGGTGTTGAACTGCTCGACCGAAGCCAAAATGGATTCCTTGTCGCTCTTTACCTTTATTACCGCGACGCCGTCGGCGTTGATGTCGACGCCCTGTTCGGTCAGCGCTCCGGCTATCTTCACCTCGATCTTCATGTTTTCGAGGGAGATCCGGTCGGTGCGCTCGAGCATCGGGATGACAAGCCCGCCCCCGCCGGAGATGACCCTCTTCTTTAGGCCGGTTACGACCATCGCCTTGTCCTGCGGGACTTTCTTCCATAGCGAGACGATGATGATGACTATCAGGACGAGCACCCCGATGATGATCCCGATTATCGGCATTGCTAACGGCGGCATACGCGGCCTCCTCTATTCGTATTTTTTCTTTACGTAGTAAGTGTTTTCTTCTATGAACATAATTTCGACGTCCTCGCCCCGCGCGATTTCGCGGCCGTCCTCTGATTTGGCGGGCGAATTGTAGGAATTTCCGTTAACCGCGTACGCGATTTGGCCGAAACCGCCCTGGAATATTTTTTCCGTGACTTTCGCCGATTGGCCGACCAGGCTTTGGATTTCGACGGCGCTGGTGTTTTGCGCCTTAGTAAGCGGGACGATGACGAACCGGAACATCGCCGCCGCGACGGCGAGTCCTATCACCCCGGCCGCCGGAAGCACCGCGTAAAACGGGAGCAGGCTTTGGAGTATCAGCCCTGCTCCGCCGAAAACGGTAATAAACGCCGCGATGACCGACGGCTTAAGCGGCGATATTCCGCCGCCTATATCGAAATCCGTGTCGAAATCGATCGCGCCGAGCACTTCGCCCAGCAAAAACGCGACGACGGTATACCCGACGCCCACGCCGAAGCAGATCCAAAAGAACAGATTCACGCCGATCACCCCTTCGCGCACCGCAAGGCGCCTATTCCCTCTAATACATACGCCGAAGGCGCCCGAATCGTATGCGTTAAAATAATAACGCCGCGGGCATAAAAACACAAACCGCGGCGAAGGGAACTTTGCGTCGGCGGGGTTTTTATTTGGCTGTGGTATAATAACGCCAAATCATGCGGGCAATATAGCGATGATTATTTTACCGGGGGACGCCTTGGAAATTACCTATAGCGAAGCAAAAAAGGATCTGCCCGCGGAGCAATTGCACCGCTTGTTTTTTTTGGCGGGATGGGCGGGTGACGAACCTGTCTGCGATCCGGAAGCGCTGCCGTTTTTCAGTTTGCCGTTCATTAACTCAACCGTCGTCGTTTCGGCATGGGCGGGCGAGCGCTTAGTCGGCGCCGTGAGAGTTTTGAGCGATAAATTGGGCAGGTCGGTTATTTATGATTTGGTAGTCGATCCCGAATACCAACGGAAGGGAATTGGGAGCGAACTGGCGAGAAGGTGCGTCGCGCATTATCCGGATTCCGAATGGTCGCTTGAGACTTCCGAAAAGAACGTAGGTTTTTACGAAAAAATCGGGTTTGGCCGAAGCCTTGGAACGCATTTAAGGATAAAAGGGAAGTACCAGCCTAAATGACCGTTAGCGTCGCCGGTCCGCCAAATCGATTGTTTTGATTTTCAATTTGATTTATTCGAAATCATTAAACAAGATCGTATCGAAAGGATAATTATAATGGACGAAAAAATAAGGTGCTGGGGCGGCCCCCAAATTTTCGTAGATTATCACGACGACGAATGGGGGCGGCCCGTCCACTGCGACCGGAAGCTATTTGAGATGCTGACGCTAGAAGGCATGCAGGCGGG
>WREB01000264.1 GCA_009779525.1 Defluviitaleaceae bacterium | reverse complement strand
GTTGCAGCAAAAATAATTTTGCTTTAAGCATTTTCATTGCGCGGTCTTTATTTTTAAATTGACTGCGTTCGTTTTGGCATTGGACGACCGTTCCCGTCGGAATATGCGTAATCCGAATAGCGGAATCTGTTTTATTGACATGCTGACCGCCCGCTCCGCTTGAACGGTATGTGTCGATCTTTAAGTCGTCGGCGTCGATTTCAACTTTAGCATCTTCGTCGAGCTCGGGCATTACATCACAAGATGCGAACGATGTATGTCGTCTGCCCGAAGAATCGAACGGCGAAATGCGAACCAGACGGTGCACTCCTTTTTCGCAGCGCATATAGCCGAAAGCGTTTAACCCGTTTATTTGGAATGTAACGGATTTTACGCCCGCCTCTTCGCCGTCCAATATATCCAGCACTTCAAAACCGAAATCCTTTTTTTCTGCCCAGCGGGCGTACATGCGAAGCAGCATGTTTGTCCAGTCGCATGATTCGGTTCCGCCCGCGCCCGAATGGAGTGTAACGATGGCGTTGTTGCCGTCATACTCACCGTTAAGAAGCGTTGCGACGCGAAGCCCGTCGTAATTTTCTATAAAAGAATCCGACAATGATTGCGCTTCGTTTACTACTGAGGAGTCCTGCTCTTCAATACCGAGTTCGGACAGGGTTAACGCGTCGTCATACATTGAACATAATTTTTCATAGCTTGCGATTTTGTTTTTTAACGCTTTGATTTTTTGTAATAATTTTTGGGAATTTTCCGGATCGTTCCACAATTCCGGATCGGCCGAAGATTCCTCCATTATTGAAATTTTTTGCTTCACATTGACGACGTCAAAGTGAAGCCCCCATTTCGATGAGTTTTTCGCGGTAAGGCGCGAGTTTTTGCAAAATTTCTTCTAAAGCCAGCACGAACATCAACTCCTTTTTAAGCGGTTTCGCTTTTTAATAGACAACATTGTTTATATTTTTTTCCGCTGCCGCAAGGGCAGGGGTCATTGCGCCCAACTTTCGCACTTTTTCGGACAGCCGGTTTTTTTGTGGCGGTTTCGTCGGTATTTGTAAACATTTCTTCTTTTTTTATTACTGCCTGCATTTCCGGCTGTTTTGCAAGCTGCACGTTGAAAAGGCCGCGCACGGTGTCGAGCTGGATGTTTGCGCTCATTTCCTCGAACATTTCGTAGCCCATGAATTTATACTCGACGAGCGGGTCGCGCTGGGCGTACGCCCGAAGTGAAATGCCCTGTCGCATCTGGTCCATGTCGTCGATGTGGTCCATCCATTTTTGGTCGATGACGCGCATCATTATTATCCGTTCGAGGTCGCGCATCCGCTCGGGCGAAAATTCGCGCTCCCTGTCTTCGTAAAGCGCGACGGCTTTATTAAAAAGCTCGTCCTTGAGCGATTCTTTCGTCAGTTTTTCCAGTTCGGCGCCCGCGTAATCCGCCGCGGGCCTGTGGTAAATCAATACAAGGTTCTCGTTAAGCCCCTTTAAGTCCCATTCCTCGGGAAAATCGCTGGTTCCGGCGTACAAATCCACCGCGCGCCCTAGCACCGCCTTTATCATGGTTAGAATGCTTTCGCGCAGATCCGCCCCCGCGATGACTTTGTTGCGTTCGCCGTATATGATCTCGCGCTGCTCGTTCATGACCTGGTCGTATTCGAGCAGATGCTTGCGTATCCCGAAATTGTTGCCCTCGACTTTTTTCTGCGCGTTCTCTATCGCCCTGCTCAGCATCTTATGCTCGATCTCGTCGTCTTCGCCCATTCCGAGCGTATCGACCACCTTCATGATCCGTTCCGAGCCGAAGAGCCGCATTAGGTCGTCCTCAAGCGAAATGTAAAACTTCGATTTGCCCGGATCGCCCTGGCGGCCCGCGCGGCCGCGGAGCTGGTTGTCGATCCGCCTCGCCTCGTGCCTTTCGGTCCCGATTATCTTTAAGCCGCCGATTTTTTTGACTTCCTCGTAATTCGGGCCGTTTTGCCTGAGCCCTTCGTCCTTTCCGCCGAGGCCGATGTCGGTGCCGCGGCCGGCCATGTTGGTGGCGATCGTGACCATTCCCTTTTCGCCGGCCTGGTCGATGATCATCGCTTCCTGCTCGTGGAATTTGGCGTTGAGCACGTTGTGCTTGATTCCGGTCCGCTTAAGCAATTGGCTGACCCGCTCTGACTTTTCGATCGAGACGGTTCCGACAAGCACCGGCTGGCCGTTTTTGTGGCTTTCCTCGATTTCGCGGATTATGGCGCGAAACTTGGCGGCTTCGGTGCGGTACACGACGTCGGGCTGGTCGGTTCGGATCATCGGCTTGTTGGTCGGCACCTCGACCACGTCCATCCCGTATATGTCGCGGAATTCGCCTTCCTCGGTCTTTGCCGTTCCGGTCATCCCCGCCTTCTTCGTATATTTATTGAAGAAGTTTTGGAACGTGATGGTCGCGAGCGTCTTCGATTCGCGCTGCACCTTGACGTTTTCCTTCGCCTCGATCGCCTGGTGCAGCCCGTCGGAATAGCGCCTTCCCGGCATCAGGCGCCCGGTGAATTCGTCCACGATGACTATTTCTTCCCCTTTGTTGACATAGTCGATGTCGAGATGCATGTTGTAGTTCGCCTTCAGCGCGTTGTTGACATGATGCTGCAGCTCGAGATGGTCGGGGTCGGAAAGATTAGAAACGCCGAAGTAGCGTTCCGCCTTGCGTACGCCTTCTTGCGTAAGCGTGACCGACTTGGCCTTTTCGTCTATGACGAAATCGACCTCTTCTTGTATCTCGACACGCATGATCGGGTTAAGCGCGTCCTGCTCGTTTATTATCCGTCCCTTTTTCAAATTTTTCGCGAATTGGTCCGCGACCTGGTACAGCTTGGTGGATTTGCCGCTGCTTCCCGAAATAATGAGCGGGGTGCGCGCCTCGTCGACTGAAATCGAGTCGACTTCGTCGATTATCGCGAAATGCAGCCCGCGCTGCACCGCGTCTTTTTGGAAGACGACCATATTGTCGCGAAGGTAATCGAAGCCGAGCTCGTTGTTTGTCGCATAGGTGATGTCGCACGCGTACGCCGCCCGCCGCTCTTCGGTATTTAAGCCGTGGAGGATGCAGCCGACCGTAAGGCCTAGCGCGTCGCATACCTG
>WREB01000263.1 GCA_009779525.1 Defluviitaleaceae bacterium | reverse complement strand
TGTTCGGAAGAAATACGCATGCTCTCCGCCGATTTTTGGTGCGAGACGCGCGCCGCCGTCAAAAAAAAGTTCGGAGACGTTTACGTACTGCCCCAATGCGCCGCGGCCGGAGACGTCGCCCCGCGAATCCTGCATTATAAAAAAGCTCAAAACCGGCGCTTCGCGCTCAAGTACGGCGAAGATGCGCCGCCAGACGCGGCCGAGCGCGCCGACATCGCCGAAAGGATCGTCGCGGCTGCGGAGGAAGTATATTCCTGGGCGAAAAAGGATATAAAAACAGGCGAGACGATCGCGCACGCGTCGAAAACGCTTGAGCTGGAGGGAAAATATAAAACGGAAATACGCGCGGTTAAAATCGGGGAAATCGCGTTCGCGGCCAACCAATTCGAGCTTTTCACCGACTACATGCACAGGATCCAGGCAAGATCCCCGTTCGCGCAGACATTCGTGATACAGCTGGCCGCGGGCGGAGGGACTTACCTCGCCACGGAAAGGGCGCACGCCTCGAAGGGTTACGGCGCAAACGAAGACAACGCGGTATCGCCCGATGGCGGGCGGGAGCTTGTCGAAGAAACATTGGAACTGCTTCGTTCGATTTGTTGATAGTTTGGCAGTATCGTGCCTTGCAAATAATATAAAACGGACCCGCGTTTATGGCGCGGGCCCCTTCATCGTTGTTAATGACTGAGTTTTACATCCCATGAAAGGTCGCTTAATTTTTCGTAAATATCCGAAAGCGTGTTGAACGCGCCGCCGCCTTTTATATCGCTTACCGACTCCTCGATCTGGTCGTGTATGTCGGAAATCGAATTGTAAATGCCCGAACCTTGTATTTTTTCCAGCGCGCTTTCGGTCGTTTCGGACAGTTTTTCGATTACAGCCTGCGTTTCCTTGAAACCGTCCCGGATATTTTCGTTGATCTCGCGCAGTTCCACGAGTATATCGATCATTACTTCGACTAATTCTTCCATTCCGCCTCCCGTTGTCGTTCGATTTTAATAATCCGCCCCGAATTTGTCCAGAACATCCCTTTTGTACGCGGCGTACCTCCCCTCCGAGATCGCCTTCCTTATTTCCGCAGTCATTCCGTTGTAGAAGCGCAGGTTGTGCATGACGCAAAGGCGCATCGCGAGCATTTCCCCCGCCTTGAACAGGTGCCTTATGTACGCGCGCGAAAAGTTTTCGCAAGCGTAGCAGCCGCACGCCTCGTCAAGCGGCCTTTCGTCCCGCTCGTGCTTCGCGTTAAGCAGGTTCAGCTTCCCGCGCGAAGTGTACGCGTTGCCGTGCCTACCGTTTCGCGCGGGCAGGACGCAGTCGAAGAAATCGACGCCGCGCTCCACCGCCTCGAGGATGTTTTCGGGCGTGCCGACGCCCATCAGGTAGGTCGGCTTGTTTCGCGGAAGGAGCGTGAGCGCTTCCTCGACGGCGCGGTACATTTTATCCGCGGGTTCGCCGACCGCGAGCCCGCCGACGGCGTAGCCGTCAAGCTCCGTCTCGGCGATTTCCCCGGCGTGCTCGGCGCGTATCCCGCCGTAAGTACCTCCCTGGCAGATTCCGAAGACGAACTGTTTTTTTTCATCTTTTCGTATTTCCGAATGGCGCTTAACAAAACGCTTGAGCCATCTGGTCGTCCGCTTAGCCGATTCGAGGACGTATTCGCGTTCGGCGTCGTGGGGCGGGCATTCGTCGAACGCCATCGCGATGGTCGAGCCGAGCTTGTATTGGATCTCGGCGCTTTCCTCGGGGCCCATGAAAATTTTTCTCCCGTCGGTGTGCGAGTTGAAGTAGACGCCCTCCTCTTTTATTTTGCGCAGCTTTGAGAGCGAATGGATCTGGTAGCCGCCCGAGTCGGTCAAAACCGGGCTGTCCCACGCCATGAATTTTTTTATTCCGCCGAAACTCTCAATGATTTCTTCGCCGGGCCTCACGTGAAGGTGGTAGGCGTTGCAAAGCGCGATCTGGCAGCCCGCCTCGCGCAAGTCGAGCGGCGTGAGCGCGCCCTTGATCGCGGCGCATGTCGCGACGTTCATGAAGACCGGCGTCTCGACCGTCCCGTCCGGCGTAACTAATTCCGCGCGCTTGGCGCGCCCGTCTTCCGCGATTATCCGGTACAACCGATTGCGCTCCCGGAAAATTATCGTTATGATTTTACCATACGAACGAACGGGGCGAAGCCATGCACGTATTTATCGCGACGGCCGCATTCGGGCTGGAGGCGGTCGTCAAGAGGGAAGTCGCGGGACTAGGCTTCAAGGATGTCTCGGTTTTGGACGGCCGCGTGGATTTTAGCGGCGACGCCGGCGCCATTGCCTGCGCCAACATTAACCTCAGGAGCGCCGACCGCGTGCTGTTAAAACTCGGCGAATTTCACGCCGAGACGTTCGACGGGCTTTTCGAGGGGACCAAGGCGCTGCCCTGGGACGAATGGATAACCAAGGACGGCAAGTTCACCGTAAACGCGAAATCCGTGCGCTCGAAACTCTTCAGCGTTCCAGACATACAATCCATCGTAAAGAAGGCTGTCGTCGAAAAACTAAAGCAAAAGCACGACGTCGCCTGGTTCGAGGAAACCGGGCCAGAATACACGGTGCAGGCGGCGCTTTTAAAGGACGTCGCGACGCTCACCATCGACACGACCGGCGCCGGCCGCGGGCTGCACAAGCGCGGCTACAGGCCCAAGTCGCACGCCGCGCCGCTTAAGGAAACGCTCGCGCACGCGCTTATCGAGCTCACGTATTGGAAACACGACCGTATTTTCTACGACCCGTGCTGCGGCTCGGGCACGATCCCTATCGAGGCCGCGATGAAAGCGTTAGACATTGCGCCGGGCCTTACGCGCGCGTTCGCCAGCGAAAGCTGGCCGAACGTCGAAAAATCGGTTTGGAAAAACGCGAGGACGGCCGCGTACGCGAGAATAAAAACGGATTTCAATCCGGAAATATACGGTTCGGACATAGACGAAAAGGCGGTCGAACTCGCCCGCGCCAACGCGGAGGCGGCGGGCGTCGGCGACGCCGTCCGGTTTAAAGTCCTGCCGCTTTCCGAAGTAAAGCTTCCGGGCGAATACGGCGTTGCCGTAGTCAACCCGCCGTACGGCGAGCGGCTCGGGCGGGCGAAT
>WREB01000262.1 GCA_009779525.1 Defluviitaleaceae bacterium | reverse complement strand
TCAAAATTCTTGCAGCTGTTCGCGTAGTGCGCGTTGTAGTCCTCGGTCAGCTTTTTTTTGTCCCGAACGCCGTATATCTCGTACGGGTCGAACTTGAAGATGTCCTCCGCGTTTTCGTAGAGCCTGTAGACGTTGTCGTCGTAGTCGGTTCCGGCCTCCTGGTAGTTCGCGTGGCCCATCGAAGTCTTCTTCTCTCCGAAAATCTGGTGGCTTGTGTGCACGTTCCATATGAAGTCGTAGTTAAGCGCCTTGGCGAGCCCGACCGACGCCTTGTGGCGCAAGTCCCACGCGTCGCCGTGTTTCAATTCGATCCCCAGCAGCTTCTTGATCAAGCCGTAATGCATGTCCAGCGAAAATTCGCAGTGCGGCACCCGGTCTGGCATAATCAGGTTAAGCGCGTCCCATCCGTCCTTGTAAGACATATCCGCTCCTTTTGGTAAGTTTTTTTTATGATTTAACGGCTAAATAACGATTATATGTTCGAAATGAATAACCAAAATAAATTTTGACTATAAATAAATGAAAACCGCGAAAATCCTTGAATTGAAAAATCGTTTATGTTATCCTCGCGAAACGCCAATTGGCAAGGCACGCCGCAGCGGCGGCAAGGGAGTCGCGATCCCCTGCCGCTCGCGTAGGAACACTCCTAAAGCCCCCCTACACAAACGGGATGACCCGTCGCCGCTTCGTTAATTTTATCCCATGTCTTGACGCATTTCAAGACGATGGGTCGGCGTCAGACGCGGCCGGTCAATCCAAAATTTTTACGCAGGGGGGCGAACAGGCCCCCTGCGTTTTTTTATCGCTTTATTTGAGGAGGAGATTATGAACTTCATCACCATCGTCGTCATCTTTGCCGCGGCCGTCATCGTCATATCGTGCATACCCGAAACGATCAAGCGCGTATGGAAAAAAATAAAGTCTGCGAAAGCAAGCAAGATCTAAGCCGAAATAAAAAGGCGCGGCCCCTGCGGCCGCGCTTTTTATTTTCAACCCTTCGCGACGATATAAAGCAATTCGCTCCCGATCCTGCGCTTTAACGTTATTTTAAATTTTTCACCGCGTTTTGCTATGTTCTCCTCGAACGCGGCCGAATGGCTGGCCTCGAAGCCGCGGTCCCTCCCGCCGAGCGTCTTGACCGGAAACGAGCATGCGAAATGTTTCGCGTCGATTTCGTCGAGCGGCGCGTAACCGCGCCCTTTGCTTTGCGCCTCAAGCACCGGAATCAGCTTCAGCATAAAAACCAAATCGAACCCGCCGGGCGGGAAAAAACCGTACTGCCCTTCCGCGGCGAGGTCGGCGCAAAACGCGTCTTTTGGAAGCCCGAAGAAGGCGAACAACCGGTTTATCGTGCCTATCAATCCGGCGTCGACGTCGCACGCGAAGTATCTTTTAATTTCGTTTCGCGGCATCCAACCGAGCGCGTACGGATTGCATCCGCAGCCGAGGTCAAGCAAGGTTTCGGCGCGGCCAGCCGCGCCAAACACAACGCCGTAGAACTCGGCAATATTCGGTAGGCGCTCGCGCGTCGAGGCGTGCGCCGACATCGCCTCCCGCAGCATTCCCGCGATTTTTTCGTTGCAATTTGCTGCGAAATCATCCGGCGCTTCGGCCAGTTTGCCTGCGTAGCCCGATGGATCGGGGCCGCCTTCGTTCTCCCGTCCCGCGCCGCCGCAAATTTTGTAGAGCCCGTCGACTATCCCGGCGATTTTTTTGTTTGACGAAGCGTTCAAGTACGCGCCGTAAATCATGTGGAGCTTGTTCTTTACCGCCTTGTCCGTTTCGCGCCCGTCCCCGCGCTTTCGCGACTCCTCGTCAAACAGCCGCTCGATTAGCGGCGGGTGCAGCCCGCCGTATTTTTTTGAAGCAAAATCCGAGGCGCCGCCGTTCATGTTATCCGGCGCCCCAGCAGCTCCGTAAGCAGCGTGTAAAAACGCAGGTTGTGTATCGTCGCGAGCCTGTGCCCGGTCGAGTCGCCGACCGCGATAAGGTGCCTTACGTAGGCGCGCGAATAATTAGCGCAGGCGTGGCAGTCGCAAAGCAATGAAATCGGGCGTGAATCCCTCCGGTATTTGTCGTCCAATATGTACATGAAGCCGTGGAAACCGCTTTCATTTAAATTTATCTGCCCGAGGGAGCCGAAGTCCTCGTTGAAGACGTAGAGCCTGTTGTTTCTGGCCTCGCGCGTCGGTATCACGCAGTCGAACAATCCGTAGCCCATCTTATGGCATTTGACGATGTTTTCAGGCTTGCCGACGCCCATCGCGTACTTGACGGTTTCGTCGGGCATTAGGCCGGCCGTTTGCGCCAAAATTTCTTCTTCTAAGCGGCCCTGACCGTCGAGGGGCCATCCCCCGAAACCGTAACCGTCGAAGCCTATCGCGCGAAGCGCCCCGGCGCATTCCTCCCGAAGTTTTTTATCGGACCCGCCCTGGATTATTCCGAAAAGGAGCGGTCTTGCCGATTCGTATTTTTTCGGCGACGACGCGATAATTTTTTCATATTCGGCCTTGCAAGCCGCCGCCCATTTAACGGTGCGCTCGACCGCGAGCCTTTGGGTCGCATAGTCCTCGTCCGGGTGTGTGCAGTAATCGAGGCACATGAAAACGTCCGAGCCGAACGAAGCCTGCGAAGCCATGCATTTTTCCGGAGTGAGCAGCACTTTGTTTTTTTCGCCCTTAAAGATTATCCCGTCCGGCCTGACGGCGCCTTTCGACGGGTTCTCCCTTATCAGCGAAAACGCCTGGAAACCGCCCGAATCAGTTATGACCGGGCGCTTCCAGCCGGCGAAACTATTTAAACCGCCGGAAGCCTTGATTGTGGCACTGCCCGGCTTGCCGATCAAATGGAATGCGTTCATCACGACGCCTTGGACGCCGCAGCCCTCGAGGTCCCGCGCGTCGACGCAGCGCACGCCGCCCCGCGTGCCGTCCGGAAAAAAAGCGGGGAGCCCGACCGCGCCGCGCGGCAGCCTAAGCTCGGTCATCGAACAACCCCTTTAAGTTAAGCGCCGCCGCGTAGATCCGTTTCTTCCCGATTTTTTTTTCGTCCGCGTGAAGCATTGACGTCGCCGACTTAAGCGATACTCCGCCCTCGACCATAATCCTGACAAGCTCCGCCTCG
>WREB01000261.1 GCA_009779525.1 Defluviitaleaceae bacterium | reverse complement strand
ATGCTTTTGTTCGTTTGAAAATAGTTACGCCGCTACGCGCCGAAAGTTTGCTCGTCGTAAAACGCGCGGACGTTTTCGGACCTGACTTCGTTCATGACTTCCTGGTTGTTCTTCTCATACCTGTAGATCGCGGAGATTCGCGTCAGCGCGTCCACCCATTCGCCGTTATTAAGAAGCCGCTCCGCCGCGAACCAGTTCTGCCATTCGTCGTCGCGGTTCGTGTATTGGAATATCCTGTAGGAAATTGTCCGGACGAACTCGATGTATTCGAGGCCGTACATGCCGGAGGAAACGATTCCCTCTACTCCGCAAGGTTCGATAAGCCCGCTCTGTTCGAACAGGCACGCCATGTCCTCCGCGCAGAGCCAAAGGTCGAACGCGTTTTCGCAGCCGGTGTATTCCCATAAAAAATATGCGGCAAGCTTCGTATTCCCGAACAGATCGTTCATTCTCATTCTCCCATTATTTCGTTGAGTTTGTCTATCTGGTTGTTGACATAATCGATGTGCACGTATTCGGGGTTGCGGTTTGAGAGCTCCTTGAACATGTTGAGCGCCTGTTCGTTGCGGTTGCCGTTTTGGACGTACAGCAGGCCGAGGTAGTACAGGAGGTTGTCGTAATACGGCGAAGAAGATTCCATGTACCGCTTGGACTTCTCGAAATCGACGAGCGCCTTGTCGTTGTCGTTGTCTTTGTCGTGCGCCTGCACGCCGTCGTCGTAATACTGTTTCGCAAGCTGCGGTAGCGCGGTCGAAACGATGTTTTCGGCTGTTTGCAAGATGTCGGCGGGAAGGCCGGCCTTTCCGATGTTGTTCATTACGTCTATGGCGTCCTGATATCTTCCGTCCTTGAAGTAGTCGTTTGCGAGCAGGACTTTGTTGATGCGGTCGAGTATATCGTTTTCGTATTCCCTGTCCTCGATTTTCGTCTGCATCAGTGCGATCTCGGAATTGAGCTTCGATATTTCGTCAAGCAGCTCGCCCATTTCATCGCCGTAGGCGGAAGATTCCTCGCCTATTTGCGGCTGTCCGCCCGCCGTTTCGGCGCCGTCCTCGCGCGTAAGCGAAGGTAAGACCAAAACGTAGAGCACAGCGAACATGCACGCCGAGCCGATTATAAACGAAAGTATCTCGGCTATATGGAAATTCGTGCTTTTTTTTTCGGGGATCACCACTTTGTTGTAGTTGCTCATTAGGGACGGCGCCGCCGGCTGCGGAGCGTTTTGCACCCTGCGCTGGCGTAGGTCCGGCCGCGTCCTGCCCGGATTTAGTTCGGCGTAATAGTTGAGCGCTATGGTGTTGTTGTTGTCCATCGAAAGCACGCGTTCGGCGGTCAGCGCCGCCCGGTCCCTTTCGCTTTGAATCAGGTAGCAAAGCGTAAGCAAGTTTAGCGCGTCGATGAATTTCGGGTTGCATTCCACGGCCTTCTTCAATTGGATCAGGGCAATGTCGTCGCTTTGCTGGTTCAGGTATTCGAGCGCCTGGTTGTACATCCGGATGGATTCGTTCATGCCTTCAAGCAGCCTGCCGTTTTTATTGGCTTCCTCAAGGTACATCACCGCCGGGTTTTTGTCGCGCATTAGCGACTGGCTTATTACCCATTCCTTAAACGCCTCGCCGATCCGGCCGGTCTCAAACAGCACAAGACCCAGCAGGTTTCTGGCGAAAACGTTGTTTTTATTGGTTTGGACGCTTTTAACGAGGCATTCTAGCGCGCCGGACAAATCGCCCGCCTTCGCCTTCGCCAAGCCCCTGTTGTAAAGCGTGTCGGATATCTTAAGCGTGCCCGCGAAAAGCACCGGGTCGACCTTGCATTCGGGGCATACGCCCCCCGGCTTTGATTCGCGCCCGCAGTTTGGACAATTCATCGAAGCTACTCCTTGTCCGCCTTAATTTTCCCCGAAATGTGCTGAAGCAGATCCATTATGTCCTTTATTTCGTCGAACGACGCGTTGTTGATTGCGTCCTCGACGTCGTCCATCCCGAGCACCGGCTTATACTTGTTGATCTCATCCTTGAAGTCTATCATACAGCCCTCCTATCAGGTAAAGCGAACCCGCCGCGGCGACGACCCCGCGGCGTCCCGCCAGTTTTTTCGCAAAACGAAACGCTTCGTAGCAATCGTCGATTATGTGTATTCCGACGTCCTTGTTTTTAATATGCGAAGCGAGCGTTTCGGGCGGCAGCGCCTTGGCGTGCGGCGGCCTGGTGCAGACGACTTCCATCTTTTTATCGCCGATAAGTTTGTTTATTATGGTTTCGCCGTCTTTGGACATTAGCGTTCCCGCCAGCAAAACGATATTTTTCCCGCCGTAATACATTTCGAGAGATTTGTTAAAGCTTTCGGCGCCGTCTTCGTTGTGCGCCCCGTCCAGCACGATTTCGGGCTCTTTGCAATAAACCTCGAAACGCCCGCGCCACTTTGTCTTGGACAACCCATCGCGGACCGCGCCCTCGCTTATTTTAAAGCACGACGAAGCAAGCGAATTTATTACCGTCAGGGCGAGCGCCGCGTTTTCCACCTGGTGCGCGCCGAGGAGTTTAATATATAAATCGGCATATGAAAAAAAATCGTTTTCGACCGAAAACCGGGTGCCGCTTTTATCGTAGACTGCGCCGGTTATTTTTAAGTTTTTTCCGGCTTCAAGCACCGGCGAGCCAAGCGCCGCGGCCCTTCTCGCGACGGCGGGGCAATTAACCCCCCGCCCGACGGCCACGGGCACGTTTTTCTTTATTATTCCGGCTTTCTCATACGCTATTTTTTCGATCGTTTCGCCAAGCAGCTCCGTATGGTCGAGTCCGATCGAAACGATCGCCGAAACCGCCGCGCTGCGGACGGCGTTAGTCGAATCAAGCCGGCCGCCGATGCCGGCCTCGACCACGGCGAAGTCCGCGCCCATTTGCGCGAAATATTCGAACGCCATCGCAGTAAGCAGCGAAAAAAACGATACCGACCCTATTTTCAGCTTGCAACGTTCCGTTACGTCTTTAAAAACGCGGGCGAACCCTTCGTCCGAAATGTCGCGCCCGTTTAGCTTGATACGCTCGTTCACGCGCGCCAGGTGCGGCGAGGTATACAGGCCGACGCCATATCCCGCTTCGGCTAAAATCGACGAAACGAACGCGCAGACCGATCCCTTGCCGTT
>WREB01000260.1 GCA_009779525.1 Defluviitaleaceae bacterium | reverse complement strand
GCTGCCGGAAGGGCTCACCTTCGCGATAAGCGGCCTGCGCGCGTTCGGCAAGGGCTACGAGAAAGCCCCGCCGAAAGTCGGCGGCGTAAAGGCTTTGCGAAACGACGGGGACAGCCGCAGGGTCGAAGTCGCGTGGGACAAGTCGGAGGGCGCGCGCGGCTATGTCGTGCGTTTCGGGACGGACGAAAAAAACATGCACCACCACTTCACGGTGATAGGCGCGGAAAACGTAACGATCCGGATGCTTAACGCCGACGTCGGCTATTACTTCACGGTCGAGGCGTTTAACAACGGAGGGGCGACCAAGGGGCCGAAGGCCGTCTTCGCCCCGCCGACGCTTAAATGAATCGCGAGAGTCACGCGTACATTTTGGCGGCGGTTTGCACAGCTATCTCGCTCCCCTTTATCGCGCGGAGGGTTTCGACCGCGAACGGGACCGAGGCGCCCGCCGCCTTGGCGGTGACGAAGCGCCCGTCCGATACGACGGGGCCCTCGCAAATTATTGCGCCCAAAAGCTCCTTTTCGTAGCCGGGGTAGCAGACCGCCCTCACGCCGTCAAGGAAGCCGAGGTTGCCCAACACCGACGGCGCCGCGCATATCGCGGCGAACCTTCCGGAGGCTTTGTCATGCCGGTGAAGCAGCTCGACGAACGGCCCGTGCTTTAAATACGACGGGGTCCCGGGGCCGCCGGGCAGGACGAACGTCATTTTGCCCGTGTCGGAGACTTTCTGTATGAACGCCGCGAAGGTCATGTCGGCCGCGACGGTGACGCCGTGCGACCCGGCGACGTAAGCGCCTCCCGAAAGCGAAACGCAGGTTGTTATGCAGCCGCCCCTTCTCAAGACGTCAAGCGGCGCTATCGCCTCTATTTCCTCGAACCCGTCCGTTAAAAACATCACCGCGTCGTACACCGGCGCACCCCTCTCGTATGCCTAATTATATTTTTCCGCCTGAAGCGCGAACATCTCGGCGTACCTGCCGCCCAAGCGGAGCAGCTCCTCGTGCGTCCCCTCCTCGACGAGCCTTCCGCCGTCGAACATGCAAATCCTGTCGGCGCGCTTGGTCGTCGAAAGGCGGTGCGAGATAAATATTACCGTCTTGTCCCGGCCGAGTTCTTGCATCATGTTGTTGGTTTCGTATTCCGCTATCGGGTCGAGCGAACTCGACGGTTCGTCCAAAACTATCAGCGGGCAATTTGGGTAGAGGCACCTCGCGAGCGCGAGCTTCTGCCTTTCGCCGCCGGAGAGCTCCTCCCCCTTGGTAAACTCGCGCGTTAGCTGCGTACCGATTTTATCCGGCATCGCGCCTACGCGTTTTGCAAGCCCGCTTGACTCGAGCGCGCCGACCACCCGGCGGGGATCGGAGTCTTCTTGCCCGGCAGCGACGTTTTCGGCTACGGTCGCCGCGTAAATCTGGTAATCCTGGAACAGCGTCGAAAACAGGCTCCTGTATCCCTCGAGGCAGTAGTCGCGGATGTTGATCCCGTCGTAGAGTATTTCACCCGCGTCCGGTTCGTACAGGCGCATGATAAGCTTGACCAGCGTCGTCTTGCCCGCGCCGTTGTAGCCGACGAACGCGATTTTCTCGCCCTTTTTTACGGTTAGGTTAATATTACCTAACGCGGGGGCCGGAAGGTTTTCGCCGGTCTCGCCGGCCGACGGGTACGAAAACGAAACGTTTTTAATCTCCAGCGCGCCGCCCGCGCGGCCGGGCGCTTTCGCGCCGTCGGGCGAAACCACGTTTTGCTCGCAATCCAAAAACGCCCTGACTTTGTCCACATATAGGCTGTGCTCGAATATGTCGGCGAGGCTCTGCGAAAACCCCTCGACTACGCCCCTCGCCCAGCCGACGCTCCGGTAGAGCCCGTAGAGCGCGCCGAAGCTCAGCGCGCCCCGCACGATCGCCTGGAACATCAGGTACAAAAGCAGCACGCAGTCGTACAGGAAAGTATATACCGCGAAATGCCTCGCGAATTCGAGCGCCGCGATTTTTTTTGATTTCGTTTTTAACTCGGCGTAGACATTTTCCTCCGTTTCGGCGTAGTCCTCGAGCAGCCGCTCCTTGACTCGGCTCAGGCGCATTTCCTTGACATAGTCGGGCAGGTAGAAAACGCGGTTTATGTAGTCGCGCTTCCTGTTTAGCGCGTTTAGCGCCCGGTCCAGCCCGAAGCGGAGCTTCACCGTCCTTTTCCGCAGGAAATAATTCGAGACGAACGAGACCGCGACGAAGGCGATCCCCACCGGGTCGTTAAGGAAAAAATAGCCGCCCACCACGGCGAAGAACGCCAGCGACCCGATGATGCGCGAAGCCGTTTTTATCACCGCGTCGGCGCGCTCGGTCGCGTTTTGCATCGCGAAGACGTAGTCGTTGTAAAAATTCGGGTCGTCGTAGCGCCAGATGTCGATCTCGGTCGCCTTCGCGTAAAGCATCTCGCGAAGCGCGCGGTTGATCTTCTCCCTTCCCTTTGGAACTATGCGAGAGTCGAAGACCCGCCCGGCGAGCATGTTCGCGCACACGATCGAAGTCATCGTCAAAACGAACCGAAGCGCGTAGGAAAACGGTCGGTTAAACTGCACGCAGTCGATGAGGTAGACGATCTGGTACGTGTGCTCGAAATAGACGATCACGTTGTAGCGCGTCGCCTCGAGGAGCGACCAGGCAGTCGTGAGCGGCGCCGCCTTGAAGGCCGCCTTCAATATGAACAGGTTGTTCGATACGGCGCGCCGGGCGGAGGGGCCTCCGGCTTTTTTGCGCTCAGCCATTGGCGGCGTCCCATGTCAGGTAGTTTTCCGCCTGTTTCATGTACATGCGCGAATACGCCCCGCCCCGCGCCAAAAGCTCTTTGTGCGGGCCGGATTCGATCAGCTCGCCGTGCTCGAGCATGTAGACGCGGTCGGCGCCCGCGGCTGACGAAAGCCTGTGCGAGATTATAATGGCGATTTTGCGGGCGCCGCCTTTGCTTTCGCAAAGCCGCATTATCGTTTCGTACACGCGGTGTTCGGCGACCGGATCGAGGGAGCTTGAAGGTTCGTCCAAAATTAAAATGCGGGCTTCTTTGGCGAACGCGCGCGCCGTGGCGATCCGCTGGTATTCGCCGCCGGACAGGACCGCGCCGGCCTCGTCGAACTCGCGCGTCAGCACGGTGTCGAT
>WREB01000259.1 GCA_009779525.1 Defluviitaleaceae bacterium | reverse complement strand
TTGTCCACGAGTTTCGGGTCGACGTATTTCTTGAAGGTGCTACGCAGCTTCGCCTTGTCCATCGCGTGTATTATATAGCCGTAAATCATCTGATATATGAATACGGCCGCCAGGACCGCCGGAAGGTATAGAAGCTGTAAAATCGTCCCCCGACCGTATAGGTGCGCCGCGAGAAAAACGTAGCCCGAGGCAGCGGCCGCAAAAACGCCGAGCAGGACCCTGACGTCCATAAATTCGCCAAGCAGCATCCCAATCAGCAGCGCCGAAGCAAAAATGAAAAGATTGAACCAATCGGGCGCCTTTTCCTTAAAATTGGCCTCGAGTATCATTTGAACCGCGTTCGCGTGGATTTCGACCCCGTACATCAATTGCGAGCTTTCGCCGCTTTCCGCGCGCGAAACGGGCGTCGCGTACGCGTCTTGCATTCCCATCGCGTACGGCCCGATGAACACGATGCAGCCCTCGTAGTAATGCGGGTCGAAATCGTCCGCGAAAACGGAGGCTACCGGGCCTACGTAATAATCGTCGGGCCTTCCGGCGTAGCTGAGGTACGATTCGCCGCTGTTTTGGATCAACTCGCCGGGTTCGGTTCCCAAATGCATTGCGGCAACCGCCGCGGGAAAACTGTATAGATAATTATCGCCGTCGCGCTCGCGAAGCAGCACGCTTCGGACGAGATTGTCCGCGTCGAATATCGTGTTGACCAAGCCGTGGCTCACGTGCGGAAGCAATTCGTCAAACGGAAGCTGCCTGGACTTTATTTCCAAGCCGCCGTGGATTCCAAGACCCGTCAGAATATTTGACGCGAGCACGACGTTGCCCGCGTGCTCGCACGCCAAAACGAGCGCGGCGTCGGCCGCGGCGTCGTAGCCCTCCTCGGTGTACATGACGTCGATTGCGATCACCGACGGCCTGGCGTTTTTATCGCCGTTAAGCGCGTTGACGATGTCGGCCATCACGTTTCTCGGCCAAGGCCATCTGCCGATTTTTTCGAGCGAGTATTCGTCGATTCCCAAAACCATTATCTCGGGATTTACCAGTCCGGGTTTTTGATAAATCGAATCCTGCATCCATAATTCGATCTGCCATAGCGGATCTATTTTTAACGCCGCGGCGAGTAAAAAAAACGCCGTGACAACGACGCCCGCGATTTTTTTTATCTGCGTGTTTTTAAGCGGTTTTTTCATATCTCGATTTCCAAGCCGTCCCTGGCCAAAATAAACCGGCCGTCTGAACTCTCCAGGTACCTCGGCACTCCGGCGAGCACTTCGTCCCCATAGTCCGGGGAGAAATGCGAAAAAATCATTTTTTTACAACCGCAAGCTTCCGCGAGCCTTTCGCCGTCTTTAGCCGTCGAATGGCCCCATCCGCGTTTTTTCGGATAATCGACCGGCGTATAGGCCGCGTCGAAAATAATCAAGTCGGCGCCCTTGCAATATCCGACCAATTTTTCGAATCCGTCGTCGTCAAGCGCGGGAAGCTCGTCGTCAAGCAAGTGGAGGACCGTCCTGCTTCCGTCGGTTATCCTGAACGAAGCAGAATTGTCCGGATGCTTCGCGGTAAACGGCGTCACCGTAAACGTATCCCCTATCTTAAACGTGACGCCGTCAAATAGCTGCACGATTTCCGCCTTCGCGTCGAGCGCCATCGGCGCCGGCCAATAGGGTGGCTTGAACGGAAAGAAGATCTGCTCTTTTAGCGGCGTATCGTTCCTCGAATACGTATAGATGCGCGTCGAGGCTTGGGGTTCGGCGATCGGGGCGAACATCGTCAGCCCGATTATATGGTCGAGGTGCAAGTGGCTTAGGAGGATATCGACGGTAAACGGAAGGTTCTTCGGATAATCCATATGCGTTTCCCGCATTTCGTATTCAAATTGCATGATTCCGGAACCGGCGTCGATAATCAGGTAGCGGCCCCCCGACTCGATCACCGCGCAGGAAGTGTTCCCCCCGAAAAACGACGGAGGCGTGCGCACAAACGGTATCGAGCCGCGGCAGCCGTATATTTTTATTTTCATTTCCCACAACCTTTACGCCTGATTTGCCCCGGAATCACGGGCCGCCGCGTATTAACAACGGCGGAAACGGCGGAAACTTTCGCGGCTAAGCCGGTTATGTTTCGGTCCGCTCAATTCACCGAAAAATTTTGCCGTCAAGCGGCATGCGCCTGATCTGGCAGTTGTTGGTATCGGCGACATACAGATATCCCGCCGCCGCGTAAACGGCCGAAGGTTGATTGAACGTAGCCAAAAGCGCCGGCCCGTCTTCGCTTCCCGGATCGCCGGTTCCTGCCAACGTGACGACCGTCCCGTCGCCGGTTACCGCGCGGATGCGGTTGTTGGCGTAATCCGCGACCACAAGGATGTTTCCGACTAATTCTATCTTCATTGGCAGGTTAAACATGGCTTCGGAGGCTTTGCCGTCCGCGAAATCCCCGACCGGGTCGCCGTCCTCGTCAGTTTCATGTGTGATTCCCGCAAGCGTGCGTACGCGCCCCTTTTCCAAGACGCGTATCGCGTGGTTGCCCGTATCCGAGACGTAAACCCGCGAGCCGTCGCGCGTGACGGCAATCCCCATCGGCTGCCTAAATTTCGATGCGCCGGCCGCACCGTCCGCGTAGCCCGGACTGCCCGGGACGCCGGCGATCGTCGTCACCAGACCTTTCGGATCGATTTTTCTGACGCAGTCGTTTAGCGTGTCCGCAACGTAAAGGTTGCCTTTTGAATCGAACGCGATCGCCTGGGGGCCGCAAAACCTCGCTTCGCCCGCCCGGCCGTCCCTGTGGCCCGCAAGGCCTCCGGCGAACGTGTAGACGTTGCTGCCGCTTACGTACCTGATGGAGTTGTTGCCGCCGTCGGCGATAAAAAGCCGTCCGTTTGGGCTAATGGCAAGATCTGCGGGGCGGTTGAAAAGCGCGGCTTCCAGTTTCCCGTCGCGGTAGTAACCCTTTGGGAAGCGATACTCGTCAAGGCCTAAGATACTTCCGGCGACGCGGCTGGCGGAGCCGCTCTCGCTAATCATGCGGATCAGGTTGTTGTATGTGTCCGCGACGTATATGTCCTTCCCGTTTCCAGTTATTCCGCAGGGAAGATAGAAAAGCGGCGCGCTTCCGTCGGTGCTCCCGAACGCGCCAAGCCCCGCGAAGGTCGAAAC
>WREB01000258.1 GCA_009779525.1 Defluviitaleaceae bacterium | reverse complement strand
GGCCCGAAACATGAAGGTTGCCGGCCGAGCAATGCGCATCCAGCGCGCAGTCGCATCCCGAAACGCGCATTTCGCCGGCCGAAGCGCGAAGTTTCGCCTCCGCGGCGACGCAGTTTAAGAAGATTACGTTTCCGAACGACGCCTGTATATCGAAACGGTCGAAGCGGCATCCGTCAAGCGTTATGTTCTTCATGTTGTTTTTAGCCCTTAATTCGCTTCCGCAAATTCCCGATAAATCGGTCGTTCCGTTGTTAACGCTTATTTCCATGTCGCCGCAAAATCCCATCGGGACGGTTACGACGGTGTCGAGCTTAACCTTCCTGTTCAGAAAAAAATCGAACGGGCTCCTGACCGCGTTTTCAATAATGTGCAGCTTTCCGTCGATATTTTCCGCGGCAAAACGGTCGTGCCTCGCAAGCCCTTTTATCTTGACGGTGACCGATTCGGACTGGGAGACGGGGCGGAGGGTTAGGTTGCTGTTTTTTAAGTCGACTTTGATACCCCCGACTTGCGTGAACGTTTTAAAGATATCGATTTCGAATTGGTTCTTATCGAATACCGATACCGAAACCGGAGGTTCGTTCCAATCGCCTTCTCCCGAACCCGGCGCGTTCCGCCGGTTTTCGCGCGGACTATCCGATCCCGTCAGTGCGATATTAATCTCCGGGATTTTTATTTCTGGAATGCTGATCTCGGGGATCGTTATTTCTGGAATGTTTATTTCGAACGTTCGGTTTTCCGGCGAACCGGCGTCTTTTCCGGACGATTTATATTCCTCCGCGAACTGCTCCGCTATCGCGGATGGCTGTCCGAGGTTGCGGCAGATCTCCTCCTCGGTCAAGCCGCGTTCCGCTCCCTCGATGAAGTGATCGTTGAAATCGCCGCAGATTTCCTTTCGTATATCGTCCGGAAGCGATAAAAGGCAAATCGACAGCTCCGATAGAAATTCTTGTCTCTTCATTGTGTTCCTCCCTGTCCGTTAATGATTTTTTCGGCCCCCGCGGTGATTGTCCGCCATTCCGCCTCAAGCGAATCCTTGACCGTCCGCCCCAAGTCCGTCAGCTTGTAATATTTACGCGGCGGGCCTTCCTGCGATTCCGTAAGGTACGTCGTTACCAGGCCGTCGTCCTTGATCCGCTTGAGCAGCGGGTAGATCGTGCCCTCGGAAGTTTCGATATGCGACGAAACCGTCCCGACGATCTCGAAGCCGTACATGTCGCGCCTTGCCAAAAGGCACAGGACGCAAAGCTCGAGCGTCCCTTTTTTTAACTGCGTGTTCATCTGCCCCCTCCATTTGATTGCATCGCAAGATACATTGTAATGCAAACTATATTGCGATACAAGGTACGTGCGCCTATACATAAAGTTTGTGTCAAAAAACTTTGTAACATATAATTGTCCGATCGAACGGGAGCGCGGCGGAAATCGCTGGCGAAAGCGCCGCCCAAACGTTTCAAACGGACGGAGGTTGTCTGATGATACCTGCGCGTTTTTACCACGAGTCTGCGGGTTTCTTGCGCCAGCGGCTTTCCGGATTCGCGCCCGAGCTGCTGTTGATACTCGGTTCGGGGCTCGGCTCGGTCGCGGAAAAAATCGAGGGCGCGCAAATAATTCCGTACGGCGAGATACCGTACTTTAAGAAACCGACGGTCCCGGGCCATAAGGGCAGATTGGTTGCGGGGCGCCTTTCCGGAAGGCGCGTGCTTGCGATGCAGGGGCGCTTCCACGTCTACGAGGGGCACACCCCGGAGGAATCCGCGTTTCCCGTCCGCGTCGCGAACCTGCTCGGCGCTAAGGCGATGATCGCGACATGCGCGGCGGGCGGCGTAAACGAAAATTACAATACCGGCGAGTTCGCCGTACTCACGGATTTCATAAACCTTACCGGCGCAAGCCCCTTGCAAAGTTTTAATATAATCGGATTCAAGACCCGCTTCGTGGACATGACGCGCGTGTTCGACGAAAGCTACCGCGCCGCCGCGATCGACGTGGCAAATAGTCAGGGCCTGACTCTGCGCGAAGGCGTCTATTTTTACATGACAGGCCCCCAGTTTGAGACGCCGTCCGAAATAAGGGCTATTCGCGCGCTCGGGGGCGATTTGGTCGGCATGTCCACCGTTCACGAATGCGTGATGGCGAGGCGGTGCGGCATGCGCGTCGCCGGAATCGCGCTTATATCAAACATGGCGGCGGGTGTGCTTGGCCGCCCGATATCGGAAGGCGAGGTTTTTGTCGAGGCGCATAAAGCGTCGGAAAAATTTTCGGCCTACATAGTCGAGCTTATATCGCGGCTGGAATAATGAAGCGGGGTAAAAATGGATTTATTATTTAAAAACGCGACGGTTTTGACGATGGACGACGCATTTCCGGTCGTAACCGGCGCGGACGTCGGGATCGAAAACGGAAAAATCGTGTTCGTCCGCAAGCGCGGCGCTTCGTCGGATGAAATTAAAAGCAAAAGGATAATAGACGGCGCCGGCAAGGTGCTGATGCCTGGTTTATACAATTGCCACACGCACGCATCCATGTCCCTCCTGCGCGGGTTCGCTAACGATCTGGCGCTTGAGGATTGGCTGTTTAACCATATCTTCCCGGCGGAAAAAAAATTGACGCCGCGGATCGTCTATACCGGAACGATGCTCGCCATCGCGGAAATGGTTGCGTCGGGCACGGTCGCGTTCACCGACATGTATTTTTTTATGGACGAAGTCGCGCGCGCGGCGCATGACTCGGGCGTCCTCGCGAACGTATGCAACGCGGTGATAGGTCTTGATAAGAATTCCTACGATTTTTATGAGGATAAGGTATGCGAACAGACGAAAAGGGTCGTCGAAGACTATCATAAAAAGGGCGACGGAAGGATAAAGGCGGAGGCGTCCATCCATTCGGTCTACACGTCGTACGCCCCCGCGTGGAGGCAGGTGCTGGAGTTCGCGGGCAAGCACGGGCTGGATCTGCATATCCATCTGTCCGAAACGGCGGTCGAAAACGCCAATTGCATGGCCGCCTACGGAATGACTCCTGCAATGGTTTTCGAAAGGCACGGGGTGCTCGAAAAGACGGCGGTCGCGGGGCACGGGGTGCACCTGACGGACGAGGACCTGGATGTTTTGGCCGAACGGAATGTTTCCGTGGCGCACTGCCCGGTCTCAAACCT
>WREB01000257.1 GCA_009779525.1 Defluviitaleaceae bacterium | reverse complement strand
GTTTGCGAAGCACGCTCGTTATCGCGCGGTCCTGCTCCGCGGTAAGCGTGTATCTGTCGTTTTCCATAAATATCATTACCGCGAGCGAGACGTTAAGCGCCGCGAAAAGTATTATAAGCAGGTTTTTCGCGCGTTCCCAAAGCACGCCTCAATCACCCCCGCCGGATAATGAAGGCAGCGCGGCGATATAATTATCGCCGAACCAGTGCGGCGCGACGAACGGTCCGTCCTCGATTTTAAGCGCGAGCGTCGGAGTCTCGTTAAAAACGACTTTCCCCGCGCCGTAAGCACCGTACGTTTCGGGGCCTTCGTCGTAGATGCGGTAGCCGTAGACGAGCTTTTTGTACCTTACGACCGAACCTCGCTCCGCCGTGACCTCGACGGCGCTCCCGCCGCCGGGGATATAAAGCGGCAAGTCGCGTATCGTAAAGTCGAAGTAGAACACGTTCCTACCGGCGCTTGATTCGTAGCCCGATAAATAAAATTCGTTTAAGACGTACGGGTCCGAATTAATGAAGGAAACCGCGGCTAGGTAGTCGGCGGCGAAACTGGGCGAGGCGTTCCTGTCGATGACGAAATACCCCGTGTATTCCAATATGTCGCGGTCGGTGAAGCGCACGACCGTGTCGTGGCCCGCGAACGTGAAGACGCCGTCGCCGCCGGGCGCCGAAGTTATCGTCGCGGGGTTCGCGAAAAGCGGCTCAACGCGCGACTGTATGTGCGAGATGGACCTCGAGCCGTTGAAGTCGAGGTATTCGTTTATCAGCTGGATCTTGGGGAACGCAAACCCGCCTTCCGGAATATCCGCGGCAAAGTTTCCGAATCCGTCCGAAAAATATCTAAGCACGCCGTTTGCGGCGGCGATTTCGTAGGAGTATTTAGACGCGGGTTCCTTTTTGTTTGAATCGGCGAGATAAAAATGGTGCGCCGTGTCGCCGCTGATTAGGTAAACCGAAAGGCCGGCCTCGTGATCGGCGCCGGGCGGTTTGATTATAATAGCCGCAAACGAATCGACGCCGCGCGAAGTAAGCCTTCCCGCCTTTAAGCCTTGCGCCGCGGCGAAATGCTCCGAAGGCATTTCGAACGCGTATTCGAACACGCATACGGGCCCCGAATATAAGACGCCGTAGTCGGCTATCGCGGTACCCGCATATTCGCCCGAGCCGATCGCGGCCTGCGCGGCGGAGCAGCCGTACGCGTACAGATCGGAATTCGGTATCGCGTTATACCGCACCGCGAACGCGCCGTCGCCGCTTCCGCTAATTAAGCGGAACGGCTTGGCGAAGATCGAGAACTGCTCGGCCGATACGGGGTTTGCAAACGCCAGGAACGTAAAAAAGCTTCTGTTGGTAATGTTTACCGTCCAAAGCCGCCCCGTCTGGTAAATCGCCAGCGCCATCAGCGCGAGGATCAGCGGCGTCTTAAACCGGCGCGTTTTATCAATTATTCGCCTTGACAATTTTTGAGGCATCTAAACAACCCTGTAGCGCGGAAACCGGAGCACCATCGTCGTGCCTTTGCCAAGCTCGCTAGTTACGGTGATCCTGCCCTCGTGCTCCTCCATTATTTCCTTGGCGATCGCGAGTCCAAGGCCCGTCCCGCCCATCTGGCGCGACCTCGCCTTGTCGACGCGGTAGAAACGCTCGAAGACGTGCGGAAGGTCGTCCTTCGGTATCCCGATGCCGTTGTCGCGGATGAAAACGCGGTAATTCTTTTCGGTTTCTTCAAGCGTAATTTCGATTTCGGTCCCTTCGGGGCTGTATTTTATAGAATTGGTGAGGATGTTTGATATCACCTGGTTGACCCTCGGGGCGTTGACTTCGATGAAATAAGGCTTGCCCGGCTGGTCGAACTTTATCAGCTGGCCCTTTTTGTCGGCGATGACCTGGCTCTGCCTTATGGTAAGCCGAAGCAGGCCCGCCAGGTCGACCACGTCCCGCTCGAGGCTCTGCGATTTGTTGTCGAGCCTCGAGAGCTCGAGCAGGTCGGATACGAGCAGCGCCATCCGCTGCGTCTCGTTGTCGATAACCTTTAAAAAATCAAGCGTCGTCTCGCGGTCGTCGACCGCGCCCTCGAGCAGCGTCTCGGTGTACGTCTTGACTGATGTGAGCGGCGTCCTTAGTTCGTGGGAAACGTTCGCGACGAATTCTTTTCTCATCAGATCGAGCTTGGTCAGCTTGGTCACGTCCTGAAGCACGATTATGTAGCCGTCGATTTCGCCGCGCAGGTTCGTGTACGGCGTGAGGCACGCCGACACGTAGCGGTCGCCTGAAGCGAAGCTCGATTCGACCGACGCCTCCGGCGCGAGGTTTGATATCACTGACGGTTCCATACCAATTTGTGGAAGCATCGCATCAAGCCCGACCGACTGTATCTCCGCGGCAAGGAGCAGCTCGCCGCTCGCCGTGTTCGCGTGTATCAGCTTGCCCGAGGCGTCGTACGCTAGCACCCCGTCGGTCATGTTTTGGAGTATCGCGCCGCGCTTGTTGGTTTCGCTCGATATGTCGGCTAGCGTCGCGCTAAGCTCCTGCGCCATGTGGTTGAAGCTTTCGGTCAGCTGGCCTATCTCGTCGTTCGAGCGGACCGGTATCTCGGTCTCGAGCCGGCCCTCCGCCATTTCCTTGGCGCTTCTTGTCAGCGCGATGATCGGCTTGGTGAGCATGTCCGCGAAAACGAACCAGATCGTTCCGGTAAGCGCTAACGCCGTCACGACCATCAGCACGATGAAAAAAGCCAGCTGCGATAGGTTCCTGTTGATCGACAGCGAATTCATCCGGGTTAGGATGACGAAGCTTTCGCCGTCCTTTTCGGCGGGCATAGCGAAGTAAAGCCACTCCTGCTCGGCCCCGTTTAAATCGGGCCCGCGCCTTCCGGAAACGAACCCCTCCTCGCCCGCAAGGGCCGATATGACCGCGCCGTTGTTAACCGAAAGCGCCCTGAAACTCTGCGGCGCAATAAAAAATCCAAGGTCGTTCATTATCCCGCCTTGGATGTCGCTTTGCGAATTTTGCAAATTGAAGTTGTCGAATCCGTCGCTGAAGCCCGCCCTGTCGTAAAACTGCAGGATCTGCTCGCGGATGTTCTGCGCGTGGTTGCGGAGCTGCTCCCTCGCCTTTTGTAGCTCGCTCGCCCTCACGGTAAAAAGCATAACGCTGCCGCAGACGGACAT
>WREB01000256.1 GCA_009779525.1 Defluviitaleaceae bacterium | reverse complement strand
GCAGACCTGGGGGCCCGTCGGGCTGTGGTGCATGGCGGCGAAGGATTGCGACATCATGTTCAACGAGGTTTACGAGGCTTCGCACGCGGCTTCCGACAAGGACGGCGGCGGCATCGACATCGACTGGGCGTGCGAAAACATAACGGTGCAGTACAACAAGCTCTACGACAGTTACGGAAGCGGAATCGCTACGATGTCAAACATCGGCGGCAAGATCCTCAACAACTACGTTTACGGCAACCAGTGCAAAACGCACAACGGCCAGATTTCGCTTACCGAATACAACGGCGACGAATGGGGCGAATATCCGACCGGCGTGTTCGACAACGTCGTATCAGGCAACCTGATAATTACCGACACGCCTACGAAAAACGCGTTTTCGCTTAGCGTCTACGGCGCAGACACGTGGAGCGGAAACTCCTTCACGGACAACCGCGTCGTCTACCGCGGCGGCGGAGAGGCCTACTACATATTCATGAACATGCGCGACGAATCCGTCCCGCTTGCCGAAGTCGACCGCAACAAGTTTTTTTACGGCGACGGCGCCGCTTTCAAGGGGCAGTACAAGGTCAGGTCCTACCGAAGCTTCGAGGATTGGAAGGAAGCGACCGGGTTCGATAAAAATTCGGCGCACCTTCCTTACGATCCCGCCGCGCCCGGCGCGCCTGTAAACCTCAAGGCTTCGCGCGGCCGAGGTGGCGTTACGCTCACCTGGGACGCGCCAGCAAGCGGCGCGCCGGTCTGGCACTACAATATTTACCGATCAGAAAACAAAGACGATTTTCCGCTCACCTATTATCAGACGATGATAGGCGAATCGGAGACATGTAAATTCGTCGACACGGAAAATATCGAGGCAGGGAAAATTTATTACTACAAAGTCGAGGCGGAGAGCGACTGCGGGGTCACAAGCCTTGCGGCGGCGGAAGCCGCGGCGGAATAGAGAGTTGGTATATAAATAAACAATCGCTTACAACACGACATTAGTAAAAATTTAACAATAGCAAAATAAATTAAAATCGTCTTGCTCGGTTTACAATTCAATCACGCAAAGCTATAATAAACAATCGCGTTGAAGGGGAAGGTTCGGCCCGCACACGGCAGAGAGGATACGCCGCAGGCTGCAAGCGTACCGAAAGGGCTATAGCCACCGCCCCCCGAGCGGCGTTAGCAGCGCCCGTCGATCACGTTATAATCGAAGCCGAGCGGCCGCGTTTTCGCGGCAACAAGGGTGGAACCGCGGGTATAAAGGCCCGTCCCTTTCGGGGCGGGCTTATTTTTTTGAAGGAGTGATTTAATCATGCAAACCGATTTGCAAACGCTCCGCCACACGGCGGCGCACGTCATGGCGCAGGCCGTCAAGCGGCTTTATCCCGAAGCGAAGCTCGCGATCGGCCCCGCGATCGCCGACGGCTTCTACTACGACTTCGACTCGCCGAAGCCCTTCACGCCGCAGGACCTCGAGGCGATAGAGGCCGAGATGAAAAAGATCACAAAGGAAAACTTGAAAATCGAGCGATTCGAGCTGCCGCTATCCGAGGCGCGCGCGCTGGTCGAGGGCCAAGGCGAGCCGTACAAGCTCGAGCTGCTTGAGGGGCTCGAAGGCGCGCCTTCGTTTTACAAGCAGGGCGAGTTCACGGACCTTTGCGCGGGGCCGCACTGCGACTACACCGCGAGGCTCAAGGCGTTCAAGCTGCTTAGCGTCGCTGGCGCGTACTGGCGCGGCGACGAAAAGAACGCGATGCTCCAGCGCGTCTACGGCACCGCGTTCAATACGAAAGAAGAATTGGAAGCGCACCTCGAGCGGCTGGAGGAGGCGAAGAGGCGCGACCACAGGAAACTCGGCCGCGAGATGGGCCTGTTCGCGTTGTTGGACGAGGGGCCGGGCTTCCCGTTTTTCCTTCCCAAAGGGGTCGTGCTTCGGAACAATTTGCTCGAATACTGGCGCAAAGTCCACAGGCGCTACGGCTACAAGGAAATCACGACGCCGATAATGCTAAACGGCGACCTTTGGAAGCGTTCGGGCCACTACGATCACTACCGCGAGCAGATGTACGGAAGCGAGATCGACGGGACGGATTTCCAGCTTAAGCCGATGAACTGCCCCGGCGGGATGCTCGTCTACAACCTCGAGATGCACTCCTACCGCGAGTTCCCGCTGCGCGTCGCCGAAATCGGTCTTAACCACAGGCATGAAAAGTCCGGAACGCTGCACGGCCTGATGCGCGTGAGGTGCTTCTGGCAGGACGACGCGCACATCTTCATGACGGACAGCCAGCTAAAGACGGAAATCGTAGGCGTGATAAACCTGTTCGAGGAAATCTACGCGGCGTTCGGGTTGAAATACAGGCTCGAGCTTTCGACGAAGCCCGAGAAGTGCATCGGGACAGAAGAGGACTGGGAGCGCGCGACCGAACCGCTCCGCGAGGCGCTCGCCGAAAAAAAGCTGCCTTACGTCATCAACGAAGGCGACGGCGCGTTCTACGGGCCGAAGATCGACTTCCACCTCGAGGACAGCATCGGAAGAACCTGGCAGTGCGGCACGATACAGGTGGACATGCAGATGCCGGAGTTCTTCGACCTGACTTACATCGGCGCCGACGGCGAGAAGCACCGGCCGGTGATGATACACCGCGCCTGCTTCGGGAGCATCGAGCGCTTCATCGGGATTTTGACCGAACATTTCGCGGGCTGGTTCCCGTTTTGGCTCGCGCCCGTGCAGTGCGTCGTTATCCCGATTTCGGAGCGCCACCACGAAGCCGCGATAAGCGTCTACGACAAGATAATCGAATCGGGCTTCCGCGTCGAAACCGACCTCAGAAACGAAAAGATCGGCTACAAGATACGCGAGGCACAGCTGCAGCGCGTCCCCTACATGCTTGTCATAGGCGACAAGGAAGTCGAGACGGGGACCGTATCGGTGAGGAGCAAGGAAGCGGGCGACGAGGGCGCGAAAACCCTGGCGCATTTGTTGGGCGAGTGGTCCGAAAAAAATAAATGAACCTAAGCGCGAAATTCGCCGAAAACATGCAAACGCTGTTCGACCTGTCCGAAGCGCCGGGCGGGTTTGACGATTTCGCGCGCAGTTTCGACAAGCCTCCGGTCAGGGGACTGCGGGTCAACACGCTAAAAATTTCGCCGGACGAATTAAAAAGCACGATCGGTTTTC
>WREB01000255.1 GCA_009779525.1 Defluviitaleaceae bacterium | reverse complement strand
AGCTGCATTCGATGCCGAACTCGCCGCAAAACGCCCCGAGCTTTTCATCTAATATGTCGCACGCCGCGACTATTGTGGCGCCTTCCACCGCCGCGTATTTTTTCGCGTGCTCCCTTGCGATTATTCCCGTCCCTATGATTGCGACGCGGGTCTTGTCCATGCCTTCACATCGATTCATGTTTGTTTTAAAAGTGTGATAAACCGCGGATATTTTATCACGCGGCGCCCCTTACGGCAATTGCGCGGCGCGTTTGCGCGGGCGTCGCGATTATGGTTTAATTTTTGGGCGGGGTGAGATATTGCGTTGAAAAAAGTATTGATCGTGTTCGGGACGCGGCCCGAAGCAACCAAGATGGTGCCGCTCGTGCTGGAGCTTCGCGGTTGCCTTGACATAGAGACGACGGTCTGCGTGACGGCGCAGCACCGGGATATGCTTGACGGAGTGCTCGAGCCTTTCGGGATTAAGCCCGAATACGATCTCGACATCATGTCGGAGGGCAAGGGCCTGCACGATATCATCTGCGAGGCGCTGACCGGCTTAAAAACAGTGATAGAGAAGGCGAGGCCCGACCTGTTGTTAGTCCACGGCGACACGGCGACGACTTTCGCGGCGTCGCTCGCGGCGTTCTACGCGTTCGTTCCGGTCGGCCACGTCGAGGCGGGGCTTCGCACTAACGACAAGTACCGCCCGTTTCCGGAGGAAATTAACCGGAAGTTGACAACGGCGATCGCCGAAATTCATTTCGCGCCGACGGGCCGCGCGCGCGAAAACCTGTTAAAAGAAAACGTCGGCATAAAATCCATATACGTGACCGGAAACACCGCGATAGACTTGATTAAGCATACCGCGAAACCGGATAACGAATTTAACCGGCCGACATACCGGGAAATCGATTTTTCAAGGCGCGTCCTGCTTATGACCTCGCACCGGAGAGAAAACTGGGGGGCGCCGCTCGAGGGCATATGCAAGGCGGTGCGGAAGATCGCCGACGACTTTTCCGACGTCGCCGTCGTCTGGCCGATGCACCCGAACACGGTCGTGCGCAGGACCGCGCGAGAAATCCTCTCCGGCCACGAGCGGATATTATTGACAGAAAACGCTGACGTGTTCGATTTGCACAACCTCATGCGCCGATCGCATCTGGTGCTTACCGATTCCGGCGGCATACAGGAGGAGGCGCCCGCGTTCGGCAAGCCGACGGTCGTTTTGCGCGAAGTGACCGAGCGCCCCGAGGGGCTTGCCGCGGGCACGCTGACATTGGCGGGAGTCGGGGAGGAGTCGGTCTACGCCGCGGTCGCCTCGCTCTTGACGGACTACGAGGCGTATCGTCGGATGGCCGCGGCGAAGAACCCGTTCGGGGACGGCAGGGCCGCGGAGCGGATCGTCGGCGCGATCCGCTTTTACCTTGGGCTTTCCCTAATTGAACCGGACGAATTCGGGCTAAATAATTGATCACGACGAAGTGGTCGTTCGGCGAATGCGGAATTGACGACGCCCTCAGAATACGCAGAGCCGTCTTCATCGAGGAGCAGGGCATCGCCGAATCGGACGAAATGGACGGGACCGACAGATCCTGCGCGCATTTCGTCGCGTACGGAGACGACGGCGAACCGGCGGCGACTGGCAGGATTCTGATAACTAACGATACGTTTTTTATCGGGCGCGTCGCGGTGCTCGCCAAGCTGCGCGGGCAGGGCTACGGGACGCTTGTCATGAATACGCTGATTGACGCCTGCCATATGATGGGCGGCGAGTCGCAAACGGTTCACGCGCAGACAAGCGCGATTAAATTTTACGAAAAGCTCGGTTTCCGGCGGGTCGGCGGCGTGTTCGCGGAGGCGGGGATCGATCACGTGACGATGGTGCGCGAGGGCGGGCCGCGCGGTTGCGCATGCCGCGCGCCAAGGGATGGGGGTTGCGATGAGGCTTGATAAATATTTAAAGCTTAGCCGCGTGATAAAGCGGAGAACGGTCGCCAACGAAGCCTGCGGGGCCGGGCGCGTCCTGGTAAACGGCAAGGCGGCAAAGGCCGCGGCCGAAGTCAATCCGGGCGACATTGTCGAAATAAGGTTCGGCGATAAAACGTTAAAAATCGAAGTGCTTTCCGTATGCGAAACGGCCCGGAAGGACGAGGCCGCCCAGATGTACAAGCCGTTATGAGTAGAAAAAAGCAAAAGAGCAGGGGCCGCAGGTTCGTAAATTTTTTGTTCGTCGCGTTCTGGCTGTTTCTTGCGGCGATGTTCGCGGGGTTCATGGTCATACAGTCGGAAAGGAGCGAGAACTACCGCGCCGAATTGGATAAAGTTTTCTCCGATTTACAACGCGAGTGGGACGCTCATGACGATTTGACGGCGCAAATGGGTTTTTACGAAAGCGACGCTTACATCGAGCAGCTAGCGCGGGAACAGCTCGGGTACGTGAAACCCGGCGAAATCGTCTTCATAAACGTGCCGGACTGAGCCGCGCTTGTGCGGGCGCTTACTCGGCTGTATAATAAAATAAAATGACCGGCCTGTTGGTCAAGCGGTTAAGACACGGCCCTCTCACGGCTGAAACAGGGGTTCGATTCCCCTACAGGTCATAAAAAAAGACGCAGATTTCGGCGTCCTTTTTTTATGGATATTCGCGAATTAATTGTAATCGACGATCTCCGAAAGTGCCGAGGCGGTTTCGTACATTTTTGCAAGTTCGTGGAAGCGGCTTTCGATCCCCTCGATCACCGACGCTTTCGGTTTGCTTTCGGGGTGTTTCGCGACAAACAGCGTGCAGCAGTCGTCATACGGGCGTATCGAAATCGGGTATGCGCCGATTTTTCGCGAGACGTCGATTATCTGCTGCTTGTCCATCGTCGCAAGCGGGCGTAGAATCGGAAGGCGCGAGGCGGAATTCACCGCCTCCAGACCCTTGACCGTCTGGCTCGCCACCTGGCCGACGCTGTCGCCGGTGATCAGGCAGCCGGCGCCTTCCTTATCGGCGATTTGGTTTGATATGCGAAGCATCGCCCGCTTTAACAATAGCGTAAGTTTCGAATGCTGGACCTTTTCGTATAAAAACGTCTGGATTTGCGTGAACGGGACTATGTAGAGCCTGCAGCGGCCGGCGTAAGACGCGAGAAGCTTTGCCAGGTCGCGCGCCTTTTCGGCGGCGCGCTCCGAAGTGTGGGGCGGCGAATGGAAGT
>WREB01000254.1 GCA_009779525.1 Defluviitaleaceae bacterium | reverse complement strand
CATCGTCGCGATACGCCCGATGAAGGACGGCGTCATCGCGGATTTCGAAACCACGCAGATAATGCTTAAATATTTTTTGCAAAAGGCGCGGACCGGCCGGATGTTTTCGCGGAAGCCGCGCGTCGTCGTCTGCGTGCCTTCGGGCGTGACGGAAGTTGAGAAGCGCGCGGTGCTGGAGGCGACGATAACCGCGGGAGCGCACGAGCGCGACGTTTATCTGATCGAGGAGCCGATGGCGGCCGCGGTCGGGTCGGGGCTTCCGATCGAGGAGCCGACCGGGAGCATGGTCGTCGACATCGGCGGCGGAACGTGCGAAGTCGCGGTGATATCGCTCGGCGGGATCGTGACGAGCAGGTCGCTTCGGACCGCGGGCGACGCGCTGGACGCGTACATCATCAGCTACATACGCCGCGAGTTCGGGCTTGCGATCGGCGACCGGACCGCCGAGGAAATCAAAATAAACATCGGGTGCGCGTACCGGCCCGACCCAAGGGCCACGTATGAGGTCAGGGGGCGCGATTTGGTTTCGGGCCTCCCGCGCACGATTTCGTTTTCGGCGAACGATTCGAAGAACGCGATAGCGGAGCCCGTCGCCTCCATAATAGAGTCGATAAAGTTTACGCTCGAGAAGACGCCCCCCGAGCTAGCGTCCGACATAATGGAGTCGGGCATAATGTTAACCGGCGGCGGCGCCCTGCTTACGGGGCTAGCCGACTTGATATCGGAGGAGACGGGCATACCAGTACAGGTGGCTGACGAACCGCTTAACAGCGTCGCGATCGGTACCGGGATCGTACTCGAAAACTTAAAGCAACTTCGCGGAATCCTGCTTACGCCAAAAAAAATGAAGATGTAGGCGGAAAAAGATGGATTTCGTATACAGGCATAAAAAAATCTTCCTTTTATTCGGCATGGGCGTATGCGTGCTCCTTATCATCTTAAGCGCAAGTCCGGGCGTTAACCCGTCGTTTGTCGAAAAGGCGTTCGGGTTCGTTTTCGCCCCGGTGCAAAAGGGCGCGACGCAGCTGACCGGCTGGTTCGGCGGAAAAATATCGAACTTCAAAGATAACGGTTTGACGCGCGCCGAATTAATAAAGCTTCGCGAACGCAACACCGTGCTCGAGCTGGAAATGGAGCGGTACCTTTACCTGGAGAACGAAAACAGGATGATGGCGGAGCTTTTGGAAATGAAATCCATCTACGACGAACTATCAATGGTCGGCGCGCGGATAATCGCGAAGGACCCGAACGATTGGTACGACAGCTACAGCATCGAAAAAGGATCCGACGACGGGATCGAACGCAACATGGCGGTGATAGGGATAGGCGGCGGACTAGTCGGGATCATCCGCGAAGTCTACCCGACGTACAGCAAGTTCGTTTCGCTAATCGACGACCGTTTTTCCGCCGCGGTGATGGCGAGGCGCACCGAGGACCAGGCGGTGCTGAAGGGCGATTTAAATCTGATGCCCGGCGGTTTATGCCTTATGTACAGGATCGGGATCGACGCTCAGGTGATGCCCGGCGACGAAATAGTCACATCGCCGTTAAGCTCGTTCTTCCCGCCCGGGATCGTAATCGGGCATGTCGTGACGATCGAGTCGGACGGAAACGGCCTGACGCAATCGGCGACGGTCAAGCCGGCCTCAAGCGTCCGCTTCGACGAAATCGTGATGGTAGTGACAAGGCTTTACGGGGACGAAAACGAAATCTCGACTGCGGAGTAGCTGAATGCGCATCCCGCGCGCCGCGCTGATGGCGCTGATCATAATCATAAACTACGTCTTCCAATCCACCGCGTTGCAATACGCCTCGATTTTAGGCGTCATACCGGATACGACCGTCATACTCGTCGTCAGCTACGGTATGCTCCGAAAAGAAGCGGAGGGCGCGGCGTTCGGGTTCGCCGCGGGGCTCGTCCACGACATGCTCGGCGGTTACGTCATAGGGGTCTTCGCGCTGCTAGGCATGGTCACCGGTTTCGTTTGTGGGAAACCCTTCAAGGATTTTTTCCACAACCATTACTTCCTGCCCTTTTTCATGGTGGTGGCCGCGACGGTTTCGAACCAGCTGCTCATTTATTGCTCCTCCTTCCTTTTTCTTGGCAAGATAGACCTTTCGTACTATATTAGGACCATCGTGCTCCCAAAAACCATCTACACCGCTTCCGTCGCAGTGCCCGTCTACGGACTCGTTTACGCGATCAATTCCCGGCTCGAGCGCTTCGAAAACAAACGCAGAAGCTTTTACGGAAGAAGCTGATTAAATGGCCGAATTGCTTAAAGAGATAGCTGGCGCCGTCTACCGGTTCGCAACCAACCGCATCCTTTGGCTTTTCGCGCTGCTTGTGATCCTTTTCTACGTGCTTTTGGTCAGGCTTTTCGACTTGCAAATTGTCGCGCAGCAGGAAACTTACGTGCCTTCGCTTCCGCGCACCAAGGAGGCAACGATTTCCGTCGCGGCGGTGCGCGGCTCGATTTTCGACAGGAACGGCCGGCCGCTCGCGATTAACAGGCTCGCTTACGTGGTTAAGTTCGACCCTAGCGTCGCGATAACCAACGAAGGGCTATACCAATTGGAAAAGCTGCTCGTAAAGAACGGCGAAAAATACGTCGACGATTTTCCGATGACAATGGAAGAACCCTATGAGTTCACTTTGTACGAAAACCCGAGGCGCGAATTCCGCTGGAAGGACGACATGGCCGTCCCGGACCCCGAAAACGCGACTGCGGAGGAAGCGTTTCTATACCTGCGCGAATATTTTAAAATAGACGGCGAACTTTCGAACGCGGAGGCGCGTAAAATCCTTAACTTCCGCTGCATGATCTTCATGGAGCGCATGATTTACATGGAGGATTACGACCCGAAGCCGGTTACGCTCGCCTACGGCGTAAAGCCCGAGACGGTGGCCGCGATCGAGGAGGACAGCGTGCTTTTCGCGGGCGTTTACGTCGAAGTGCAAGCGCTCCGCGAATATCCGCAGACAAAGTATTTTTCCCATATGCTAGGCTACATAGGCAAAATCAGCGAGGATGATTACGCCAATAACAAGGAAAAAGGCTATTCGCGCGACGACATAATCGGAAGGTCGGGACTCGAGAGGTCGTTCGAAAGCTATCTTCGCGGAACCGCCGGTTCCGAAACGTTCATCGTAAACTCGGCGGGCCGGAAAATCGAAACGGT
>WREB01000253.1 GCA_009779525.1 Defluviitaleaceae bacterium | reverse complement strand
CGCGGCGAAATAACGGAAGACAGGGAAGCGTACAGGTCAATGCTCGCGATAGCCGTGCCGGCCGTCGCGGAAATGGTCTCGATCGCCCTGATAGGAATGGTCGACGTGGTGATGGTCGGCCGGCTCGGCGCTTACGCGGTGACCGCGGTTGGGTTGACTACCCAGCCGCGTTTTATTTTCCTTTCGGTTTTCTTCGCCCTAAACGTCGCGGTCACCGCGATCGTCTCACGAAGGAAGGGCGAGGGCAACAGGGAGGCCGCGAGGCTTTGCCTCCGCATGGCTATCTTTTTCGAGATAGCGCTCGGAACGCTGCTCGCCGCGATTTCCGTGTTCGTTTCGCGCGACATAATGCTTCTGGCGGGCGCCAAGGCGGACACCGTCGATGCGGCCGCGATCTATTTCAAGACGATGAGCTATTCGCTTCCGATGCAAATCCTTTCCGTAACCATTTGCGCGGCCCAGCGCGGCGTCGGCAACACGCGCGTCACTATGAAAGTCAACATCACGGCGAACGTGATAAAACTCGCGCTTAACTTCCTGCTTATCGAGGGAAGGTTCGGCTTCCCGAGGCTTGAGGTGCAAGGCGCGGCGATATCGACGGTAATAGGCATGACGACGGGTCTGATCCTCGCCGTAGCTTCGCTTCTTCCAAGCGACGCGTACCTAAGGATTTCATTCCGGGATTCATGGAAACTTGATAGGGCGATGCTAAAGACAATTTTTAGGCTCACCGGCGGCTCCATGCTCGAGCAAGTCTCGTTTCGCGTGGGGTTTTTCACGTACGCGCGCATCGTCGCCGACCTCGGCACCGACTCGTTCGCGGCGCACATGATCGCGATGCAGCTTATGAATCTAAGCTTCACGTTCGCGGACGGGTTCGCCGCCGCCTCGACTTCGCTCGTCGGGCAGAACCTGGGAAAACGAAGGCCCGACCTCTCCATCATGTACGGAAAGATCGGGCAGCGCCTCGCGTTTTGCGTCGCGGTCGTCCTGTGCTTCGCGTCGTTTTACGGCAGGTTCTTCTTCGCGTCGCTCTTCACGTCCGAACCGCCCATCATAAGCCTTACCGCCGGAATAATCGTGATACTCGCGATGATACTTCCGATGCAGACGTCGCAGATAGTAATGGCGGGAAGCCTGCGCGGGGCAGGCGACACCAGGTACGTGGCGCTCACGATGCTAATCACAGTCGTGTTCATCCGCCCCGGGGTCAGCTTCCTGATGATATACGTATTCGGAATGGGGCTCTCCGGCGCATGGTACGCCATCGCCGCGGACCAGGCGGTCCGGCTGCTCATGCTTTTCACCAGGTTTTCGCGCGGGCGCTGGATCAATCTTTCGGTATAGATTAACGGATCGTTTCCCGCGGCGCGGATTGTGTTATATTGTTTGGGTCATGTCAAACGATCCGAAAAAATAATTAATGCGAAGAAGGAGGGGCAAAGATGCCAAACGAAAAATACACTTCAATCGTCAACCTGGATTTCCAATACGCGCACCGGTTCATGAACTGGGAGCGGGAAGCCAAGCACCTGCACGGCCATTCGGGCTTGCTCACAATCGAGCTCGAGGACGAAGTCGACCCGGTCACCGGTTTCGCGTACGCCTGCAAGGACGGGTTTAAGAAGGCGTGGGAGGTAATCGACCATTTCCACCACGCGTCGCTTTTCCAGGAGGGCGACCCGCTGCTTGACGCGGTGCTAGCCGTATACGAAAGGGAGGGGATCGTAAACGACCCAAGACACTGCGTCCCGCTTAAAAAAATAGACTGCGGGCTCGCGTGGTCGTATCCCGAATACAGGATCGTCGTGACGAAAAAGGTCTCGACCTGCGAAAACCTCTGCGAGCTTTTTTACGAGCTGCTTAAGGAAAAAATGCCGATAAAAAAAATCACGATGCGTTCATCCCTGATGAATTCGGCCTCGAAGGTGTTCGCGGAATAATTAAAAATTAAAGTTAACCGACTATATCTAAATAAACCGTATACCAGTCCCGTTCGCCGAACGTCCTAAACGGCCTGAATACGGTTTTTTCATTTCCGTCCGTGATGCCGGCAAAACGGTTGTCGCCAATCAAAAGCAACATCGATTCGGGCGCGCGAAGATCGCCGATTATATGTCTGCGCCTGCCCTCCGCGGCAAGCATCAGCGGGCCGTGCATGAACGCGACCCGCTTGGGATAATTCGGATGGATCGGCTTGAGCCATAAGATCTTCTGGAAAAACAATTTCACCGAGTCGCCGTTTTTCCAAATCCGGTCAACGGCCGTCCATTCGCCCGGCGCCGTTTCGCATTCAAACGCCGCGCCGTTTACCGTGATCCACGCGCAACCCCGCCTGACCCAGGACGGCACGCGGAACTTGACCGGAAACTTCGCGTCGCGCGATAAACCAATCGAAACGTTTATTTCGTCGCCGTCCGGATAATTTCCGTCAAGAGTTAATTTGACGTCGGTCCCGCCTATGTTGGTTTCGTATGCCGAGGGTATGTACTGCGCAACGTAAACGGCGTTTTTATCGTAGTAATATATCGCGTTCACGTACTCGGCCACGGCCTGCGGATACGTGCCGGCGCAGCACGGGAAGCTGCACGGGTAGTAAACGTTTCGTCCGCCCCCGATGCGGTAGTCGGCGTAATAAAACGTTTTTCCGCGGCGCTGGGGCGAGTCTGTCATCGGGAGCGCCGCTCCGATCGAATTGTACAGGATCGTTTCGGCCCATTCGCCGTAGCGCGCCTCGCCGGTAAGCGCGATTAAATGGCGGACCAGTTTCAGCGCCGCCCATGACCCGCAGCAAACCTCGAACGTCATCCTTGCCGTTTCAACGCTATGATAATTTGAGCCGCTCGGGTCGGCCATCTCTTCGTTCGGGGCGTAGCCGCCGGAAGCGAACAGCTGGTTTTGCGCCAAAACCCCATACGCGCGGACAAGCGTTTCTTTGTAGCGTTCGTCTCCGGTCGCGCGGTAGGCCAACGCCGGGCCGCCTAGCGCGTTAACGTGGCTGTAGCCGTGTAAGCCGGTCATCAGTTCCAGCCTGCCGTTAAGCAAAATGTCCCAGTAATACGGATAGTCCCAAACCTGCGCGAACGTTTTATATTCTTCGTTTCCCGTAGCCATATACGCCCTGTACAGGTTTTCGCCGAGGGTGTACCATTCGCCGTCCCTATAGTCCGGCTTCTTTCCCTTGTAAATCTCGTG
>WREB01000252.1 GCA_009779525.1 Defluviitaleaceae bacterium | reverse complement strand
ATGAGCTGGGGCTTCATGTTGGGAAGCGTGACGTAAATGAGCTCCTGGAAGCGGTTTTTTATTCCGTCGATGCTCGCCGCCTCGTAAAGCTGCGGGTCGACCGTCTTAAGCCCGGCGATGAACGCGAGGAAGCTGACGCCTAAGCTCATGCAGATCGTGACGATTATGACTACGCCCATCATGTACTTGGGGTCGTTGAAGAATTGGATAGGCTTGTCTATTATGCCGAGGCGAAGCAGGAAGCTGTTGACGTACGCGTAGCGCATCCCGCCGAAGACAATGACGAACGAAAGGAAGTTTAACTGCGATAGTGTCGGCGCATAAAGTAGCACCGTAAGCACCGAGCGGATGCGGCGCGGCAGCTCGTTTATCAGCCACGCGAACATGAAGCACGCGACGAAGCTGAGCGGCCCCGTTACGAACGCGAGCAGCAGCGTGTTCTGCAGCGCCGTGACGAATATGTCGTCGTTCAAAAACATCGAGATGTAATTTGAAAGCCCGACGAAGGACGGCGGGGTGAATATGTTGTAGTCGGTGAAGCTCATCCCCATCGCGATAAACACGGCGGCCACCTGGAACACCAAAAAGCCCAGCATGAACGGCGCGATCATCGCGTACGTGGTCTTGTCGATCCAAAGCTGCTTCCAGACGCTCCGCTTCCAGGCGGGGCGCTTGCCTTTTTTAGGCTTGACCGGCAATGCGGCGTCCATTATCTGTCACCCCATTCCTGGTTTCTCTCGAATTCCATGTATTTTTTGTCCATCTCGTCGTTCGCGCGCTTGGAATGCTTGAGCGCGGCTTCCCTGGGGCTTAGCCCGTAGAAGTAGACGTCGGAGAACGCGAATACGCCCGCGCGCTGCACCGCGTAGTTGCCTGGGACGAGCGGCAGGAATATTAGCTCCTTGATCGCCTCCGCGAAGATGTCGAGTTCGTACTGCGTCCACGGCAGGCTGTTGAGCGTGATCCAGTTGACCGGAAGGTGGCGGCCGGGAAGCCCGAGCACCGCCTCGAGGTCCATCGAGTAGCGCGTCTGTGCCTCGTGCCCCGCGAACCATTTCATGAATTCCCACGAATCGGCGTAGCGCTTGTTGCTGTTCCTAAACATCGTGATGCAGCGGCCTCCGAGGCTCGTCGAACGCGTGTCGTCGCCCATCGACATACCGGAGGTTACGCCCGAGCGCGTCTCCTGCGTGCCGCCGCCGCGCGTCTGGGTGCGGTCGATCGTGCCGTCCGGCTTTAGCGTGCCCGGCAGCAGGTACATGCTCCAGAGCCCGTTTATTTCGGGCAGGACGAAGCGGAGCGTGTTGGCGAAATTGTATGAAGTAAAAAGGATCGGCATTTCGCCCGTCCGGAAGTTTTCCACCGAGTCGAAGGCGAGCGGCACGCCGAGCTCGGTGTAGTGGGAAACCGCCTCGGTCAGGCCGTCGATGTATTCCTGCGAGTCGTAGTTTGTGCGCGTCAGGTCCTCGTTAAAAAGCGTCACCCCGTTTTGGTACATGAGGTACACCGCGGGCGGCACCGTGTAGGAGTTCATGTTGTTGCGCCTGAGCACCTGCGTGATGTCCTTGATGTCGTCCCAAGTTTCGGGAATCGGTATGCCGAGCCCCGAAAAGATGTCGTCGCGGATGAACATGACGTTAAACGCGTTGTATACCGGTATCCCGTAAACCTTGCCCTTATACTTGAACGGCGTCTCGGAACCGGGTATCAGCTCGGCGATGAGCTCGGCGTAGCCGGGCATGTCCTGCACCGGCTCGATGGCGGTGCGCATCGCGAGGTTGGTGATTATGTCCTCGTCGGCGTTGATGTAGACGTCCGGCGGTATGCCCGCCGCCGTCGCGTTGATTAGCGCGATCGTCGGGTTGTAGGCGTACGCCAATATCAAGTTGACGTTGATGTTTGTCGCGGGGGTGAACATTTCGTTTATCATGTTGGTGACGATCGTGAGGTGGTCGTTGCCGCCGCCGATCCAGACGCGGATGCTGTTTTCGGATTCCTCACGCTGCTTTAGGAGTTCGTTGCGCTGGATCCTGTAGGACGCCATAAGCAGCCGGAACTGGAACGCGATCGCCTGGAAGAAGTTTATCGAAGTCCTCGGAAGCGCGTGGCTTTCGTCGCTCACGACGAAAAAGTCGATGTCCAGCCCGTGGTTGCGGAGTATCCCGATCCGGGCGGAAAGCTGCATGTTGATGTCGGCGAAGTCCCGAAGCCACCCCTTGTAGGTGAAGTTTTCGACGTCCTTCGCGTACATCATAAGCGTCAGCGCCATGTCGACGAGCGCGGCCGAGGTCTCGCCGCGCATCCCGATTTCGGCGACGAGCCTATCCGCTTCCTCCATCAGCATCTCCGCGGCTTCGTTTATTTGATCGGGCAGTTCGGGGTAGCGGCGCTCGAGGTTGTAGTCGCGGAAGGGGTCGGGTTCGTTGCCGACAAGCATCACTATGTTTAGGTACATTTTATTCAGGTTTTCAAGCGCCGTCTGCAGCAGGCCGAGCGTGTGGCTCAGGTCGCCGGGCGTGTATTCCATAGATATTATGTTGTCGCCCTTGTTCAAAAAGATCAAGAAGGGTTCGCCGCCGCCATCATCTCCTAGGCGCTTGATAGTCCACCTGTTTGTGAAGTTGAAGCGCACGTTTTCGAGCTCCTCAAACGGCGTAACGCCGTTAATGAAGACGCGCCGCGCCGAAAACATCCCCGTCATGTAGGGGTTTCGGTACTTTACCGCGATCGTGTAGAGCCCGTCCTCGGGCACCGTCAGCTTCCACGAGATGCTCTGGCTCGGCTGCATCCAGGTCCTTCCGCCGCCGAAATTATACTGTATCGTGTCGAAGCTGAACGGCGACATTAGCGGGTTGCCCCTGTCGTAGTCCGGGGTGAGGATCGAGTCGGAGTGCTGGTGATAGATTTCGCCCTCGTAGATTTCTGCGAAGCCTTTTATTTCGGAATAGCCGCCGGCGCGCAAATTAGAAAGATATTCGGCGTACGACGGAGCGGCCGGGACCTGCTCGAAAACCAACCTCGAAAGCTTAAAGGGTATTCCTTCCGTCACGAGCGAAAGGGTGATCTTGCCCTGGGGCAGGTAGAAATAAACTTCGTTGAAGTTGCCGTTGTAGTCGTTCGCGAATTTCGACTGCCATATCTCCAGCTGGTCCTGCGTCGGGCGTATGTCGTTGCCGAACGAATCCTGGGTTATCTCGTT
>WREB01000251.1 GCA_009779525.1 Defluviitaleaceae bacterium | reverse complement strand
GACGAAAACGGTAACGAGGTTTTCATACCGGGCATAAAAACCGTATCGTTAAACTTTTTCGGCTTCGGGGCCGAAGTTTTGGATGAAATGGAGCGGGGCTTCACTAAAATGCTCGACGAAAAACTGGATTTGGACCCGCTGCTATGCGAATACGGCCTTCCGTCGGTCGCCGATTCGATTTTGGCTTCCGGTTCGGGCGGCGTGAGCGTGCTTTCGACGGATTCGAGATGGCTCGGGGTGACTTACGCGGAGGATATGCCGAAGGTTCGTTCGGAAATCGCCGAAATGAAAAAGCGGGACGAATACCCGGCCGATTTATGGAAACGCGGGAGTTAATTAAAAACACGGAGGTTTTGGCCACGGACAATAATTTATTAGGCTTCGCGGTGCTTTTTGAGACGGAAGGCGAACCTAGGTCGTGCGAGCGCTACGGAAGCGGGCACATCAACTTTACGTACCTCGTGGTCGATTCTGCGGGGCATAAATACATCATGCAGCGCATCAACCAAAAAGTTTTTCGCGACCCCAGGGTGCTCATGGAAAACGCCGTCGCGGTCACCGAATATTTGCGCGCCGGCTCGTCCGGCCGCGAGGCGCTGACGTTCGTTCCGGTTAGGACAGGGGAGAAGTGGCATGTCGACGACTCGGGCGAGTATTGGAGGATGTACGAATACGTCGCCGACAGCATATGCTTCACGAAAGTCGAGTCGCTTGGCGATTTTCGCGAAAGCGGCTGGGCGTTCGGAAACTTCCAGCGGCTGCTAGGGGATTTTCCGGCTTCCGTTCTCCACGAAACGATCCCGCGCTTCCACGACACGCCCGACAGGTTCGAAAACTTTAAACGCGCGCAAAGCGAAGACGCCGCCGGGCGCGCCGGCCGGGTCGGCGGCGAAATCGAGTTCGCGCTGAAGCGCGAAGGATACGCGAATCTTTTGGTCGGGATGCTCAAAAGCGGAGAGCTGCCGCTTCGGGTAACGCACAACGACACGAAGCTGAGCAACGTCCTCTTCGACATAAACACGCGCAAGGCGCTTTGCGTCATAGACATGGACACGATAATGCCCGGGCTCTCCGTATACGACTACGGCGACTCGATCAGGTTCGGCGCCTCGACGGCGGCGGAAGACGAGCGCGACCTAGGTAAGGTAAACCTTTCGATGGAGCTGCTCGGTGCGTATACCGAAGGATTCCTATCGTCGTGCGGCGGAAGCCTTACAAAAAACGAGCTCGAATGCCTGCGCGACGGCTCGAAGATGATGACGCTCGAATGCGGGGTCAGGTTTTTGACGGATTATTTAAACGGAGACGTCTACTTCAAGACGGACCGGCCGGACCAGAACCTCGACCGCTGCAGGACGCAGTTTAAGCTGGTTTCGGAAATGGAGCGCCGTTGGGACGAAATGCGGCGCGTCATATTGAAAGGATAATTTCATGGCTATTCTTGTCACCGGCGCTTCCGGCTATATCGGGAGTTTTGCCTGCGTAAGGCTGCTTGGGGAAGGGTTCGGCGTAGTCGGGATCGACAATTTTTCAAACAGCGGCGCCGAAGTGGTCGAACGCATCAACGAGCTTGCGCCAAAAAAACTCAGGTTTTACGAGGCGGACCTACGCGACGCGGCGGCGCTTGACAAAATATTCAAGGCTGAAAGAATCGACTGCGTGATGCATTTCGCGGGGCTTAAGGCGGTCGGCGTATCGGTTTCGAAGCCGCTTGAGTATTACGGCAACAACATAAACGCCGCGATTTCGCTTTGCGAATGCATGGACCGTCACGACACCGGCGCCATCGTGTTTTCGTCGTCCGCGACCGTTTACGACGGCGCGAACGAAATGCCCCTCACGGAGGATTCCAAAACGGGCGGCTGCACGAACCCGTACGGCTGGACCAAGTTCATGTGCGAGCAGATCATCGCGGACATCGCCCGCGCAAAGGGATGGACCGCCTCGATATTCAGGTACTTCAACGTGATAGGGGCGCACGAAAGCGGAAGGATTGGCGACGACCCGTCCGGGACGCCCAACAACCTGATGCCCTACATCACGCAGGTAGCAGTCGGACGATTAGAATGCCTCCCGCTTAACGGGACCGACTACCCGACACCGGACGGCACCTGCATCCGCGACTACATACACATATCCGACCTGATCGACGGGCATATCGCGGCGGTAAAAAATGCGAATAAAAACGCCGGGGTAAATTTCTATAATTTGGGGACGGGCAGGGGAACCAGCAACCTCGAGCTGATCGAAACCTTCGAGCAAATTAACGGGGTAAGGGTGCCGTACCGCGCGACTAAACGCCGCCCCGGCGACCTGGCCGTTACTTACGCCGACGCGTCGAAGGCGCGGCGCGAACTCGGCTGGTCGCCAAAAAAAAGCGTCGAGGACATGTGCGCGGACGCGTGGCGCTGGCAAAAAAACAATCCGGAAGGCTACGGGAGGAACGCGGAAAAGCCGTAGATGCAAAACCCTTGCGATGAAAATTTTTCCTCGTATTCAGTCTTTATCACGCCGGACGGACCTACCGCGGCCGGATAATCTCCGATACTCCAGCCCCGATGCGTAAGGCCTCCGTACGTAAATCCGAAAAGCTCGGCGCTGTCCGTCTTGAAGCGGATTTCCGGGATGCGCAGGCGTTCGTAAGCCTCTAAAAACGATGGATGGGTGAGCCTTCGCTTGGCCCATTTTTTTTTGCCCGGCCAGGGGTCGCAAAAATGTATGTAAAGCAAACCGACGTCGCCTGGCTTAAAAAAAAGCTCCATGCCCGCCGCGTCCGCGTTGAAGAAGGCGAGATCGCATTCGCGCCCCGTAGAAAGCCTCGCCGCCGCGGCGATGATTTTAGGGTCGCGCTCGATTCCGATGTGGAGCGTTTCGCCTCCGGCTTCCGCCGTCTGTATAATAAAGCGTCCCTTTCCGCATCCGAGTTCGCAGACGGCGGGTATCTTGCCGCGCTCGCGAGCTTCGTCCATGAACGTCGCGGGATCCGATATGATCCGGGGGTTTTCAGCGAGCTCGCGGTCCGTCCACTTTTTTTTCCTCGTGCGCATCGCACGATTTTACCACACGGCATTCGGACGCTCAACGGGCGCGGCGTCCCACGCAAGCTCGCGCCGCGTTCGGCAAACATTATTTGCGCCGCGGCGGTTTCTTGGTTATAATTGAATTAATTTTAAAAGCCGATAAAAATTTGAGTATTAAAATAATTAACGCGGGATGAACGACAG
>WREB01000250.1 GCA_009779525.1 Defluviitaleaceae bacterium | reverse complement strand
CTCGAGCGCGAAAACACCTGGAAGGAAGACATCGAAAAATGGTTTGGCGAGCCGCTTGACCTGAAGCGCGGCCACGAGTACGCCGCGTCGATTTTCAACGCCGCGTTCGGCGACGGCGAGATGTTCAAGTTTAACGGCAACGTGCGCAACTTCGGGCTGATCGACAACCTGCCGGCGGGCTGCTGCGTCGAGGTTCCGGTGCTTGCCTCGCGAAACGGGCTCGAGCCGCTTCGCGTCGGAAAGCTTCCGGACCACCTCGCGATCCTTGTCGGCGCAAGCGCCGGAATAGAGGAGCTTGTCGTGGACGCGTACCTGACCGGGGACTCCCGCAAGGTGTTCCAGGCGGTCTGCATGGACCCGCTTTCCTCAGCTGTGCTAAGCCTCGCCGAAATCAAGGAAATGGTCGACGAGATGCTTGACGCCAACCGCGCATATTTGCCAGTTTTCGGTAAAAAATAACGGCCCGGATAATTTTTATTATGCTTGACAAACCCCGGACCAACGTTTATAAATACCAATTAAACGGATGCCGCCTTTGTTGACAGGGCGTTGAATACGTAAACCCAAGGAGGATAATGGAATGAACAAAACCGAACTTATCTCGGCGATCGCCGCGAAGTCCGACCTGACGAAGAAGGACGCCGAAAAAGCGCTGAAGGCGTTCGAAGAAGCGGTCACGGAAGCCCTCGTAGCCGGCAACAAAGTACAGTTGGTCGGTTTCGGAACGTTCGACGTAGCAAAGCGCGCCGAGCGCGAAGGCCGCAATCCCCAAACCGGCGCGGCAATGAAAATCAAAGCGTCGAAAGCCCCCCGCTTCAAAGTCGGCAAAGCCCTTCGCGACGCGGTCAACGGCAAATAAGGAACCGGTTATTATTAAAGCCCCGCCATCGCGGGGCTTTGTTTTTTTGGAGGGTCAGATGATACCTGAGAAGGACCTTGCGATTATCCGCGATTTGGCGAAAACGCAGCTTGAGGCGGCAAACTCGCCGCGAAACCTCGAGCTAAAAAGACTTTGGACGCTGCACAACGGCCTGCGCGGCGAACGCCCGATGACGCACATAGAGATAAACGGGTTCCTTGGCGAAACCGTCGAGCCGCTTTTGCGCTGCGAAGACGCGTTTGCGAGGCAAATCGAGTCGGTCATTTTAATGAACACATTTAATTTCCAATACATCGGCGACGACACCCCGGTGCCGCCGTACTATCCGGTCGGCTGGCGCGCTTGGCTTAATTTGCTCGGGATGAAGCCGCAAAAAAAATACGCCGAAGGCGGACTCGCGTACAAGATCGAGCATGTTATCGGCGACCTCGAGGCGGACTGGCAAATGCTCGGCGAGTCGAGCCACGGCGCCGACCGCGCCGGGACCGAGGCGCACATCGCCGAGGTTAGGGACGCAATCGGGGACATCCTGCCGGTCAAGCTCGCCTCGTGCAGCCTGTGCGGCTCGCCGACCCAGCACGTAGTGCTTTGGATGGGCATGGAAAACATGTTCACCGCGATGGTCGAACACGGCGAACTGTTTCAAAAGCTGATGGGAAAAATCGCCGAGGGTTACGTCGCGTATTTCAAGTTTCTCGAGCGCGAGGGGCTGCTGCTTCCGACGGCCGCGTTCGAGCCGCTCGTGCAGGGCAGCTACTGTTTCAACGACGAATTAAAAACCGAGGGCGTCCTACTTACGACCGACGTCTGGGGCTACATGGACTCGCAGGAGACGGTCGGGGTTTCGCCCGGGATGTTTAGGGAACTGATATTTCCGTGCTACAAAAAAATCGCGGAATGCTTCGGGCTGCTCTCGTACGGCTGCTGCGAGCCGGTGCACATGTTTTGGGACTGCCTCGGCACGCTTGGAAACATGCGAAAGGTTTCGATTTCTGCGTGGTGCGACGAAAACTACATGGGCGAACGGCTTCGGGGATCCGGGACGATTTACTTCAGGAAGCCGAGCCCGAACCTGATCGGGGTCGACAAAAATCTGGACGAGGACGAGGTCAGGAAGCACATCAACGCGACGCTTGACGCGGCGAGGGGTTGCAAACTCGAATTCGCCCAGCGCGACGTCTACACGATCCACGGAAACGTCGGCAAAGCGCGCCGCTACGCCGAGCTTATCCGTTTGTGCGCGGAAGAAAACTGGAAGCCGTAAAAAATGAAAATCCGTTATGCGCAGATTCGAAAACTTTTTGTAATTAAAGATTTTCCGTCAATGATCGCCGCTTTTGCCAAGCCGCTTCTTCAGCCGATCAAACTTTTTTTTGATCGCGTCCGCCCTTAAGGCGGTCTCCTTTTCGTCGACAGACCACGCTTCACCCGTCTTTATGAGCACCGCGCCGTCGCGAATGCCGGCGGGCAAGTCGGCGGCGGATATTTCAACGCTTTCTAGCGTCGTCAGCCGTTCGAGCGTCGCGACGCCGCCGGCCATGCGGTCGACGACAAAACGCGCGTCCCCCAAATCTTCCATTGCAAATCCCTTTCGAAAACGCGTCTTCCGGCGCGTTTTTTAATCGTGCATGTAAAGGCGAATCTCGTTGCCGTCCGTCACCATGATAATCGTGCCGCGCTCGTCCGTCCTAAGCGTCATTATATCGCGGCCGGGCTCGGCAAGGAGGCTGAGCACCTCGGCGTCGGGGTGCCCGTAGGTATTGTTTTTCCCGCAGCTGATCACCGCCGCGTTGGGCCTCACCTCGTCGAGGAATGCGGCGGAAGTCGAAGTCTTGCTCCCGTGGTGCCCGACTTTTAATATGTTGGCCCTAACGTCGAACCCGGCGCCAAGCACCTGGCGCTCGATTATTTCCTCCGCGTCCCCCATGAACAAAAACGCCGTGTCGCCGTACACCATCCTTAGCACGAGCGACGCGTTGTTAAGGTTCGGGTATGTCCCGCCTAGGCCCGGCGAAAGCACGTCAAGCGCGATCAGGCCCGCCTCAATAAAGTCGCCGGTCTCAGCGACGTAAATCGGGATATCGTTGTCCTCCGCAGCGTGTATCAAATTTTCGAACGTGGCCGTGGTGTTTATCGCGTCGGGCATCACGATGTTTTTGACCTCGACCGCGCCAAGCAGCCCTATGAAGCCGCCGATGTGGTCGTTGTGCGGGTGCGTCGCAATAAAATAGTCGAGCGACTTGATCCCCGCTTCCTCGAGGTACGATATGAGCCGCCTGCGCGTCACGCTCTCGCCCGCGTCGATCAAAACGGCGTTATCCTTCGTCTGTATTAAAATGCTGTCGGCCTGCCCGACGTCGAGG
>WREB01000249.1 GCA_009779525.1 Defluviitaleaceae bacterium | reverse complement strand
TTGCGAAGCGCTATTTCGCCGTATTTGACCAAAAGCACGCGCCGAAAGAGCGCCTGCGTTTCATCCGTTGTTTGCATGCCGCCTCCTCCCGCGCCGCGCTAATTATTTTTTCTTTAACGCCCTGAGCCTTTGCACCGTTTCGGCGGTAATCTCCCTTACTCGATTCGCTTCGCCGACATTATTCATGTGCGAAAAGCTGAACCGAACAGCCGACTCGGCGCGCTCCCGCCCACAGCCCATCGATTCGAGCGGGGACGGCCCGCCTTTTTTTGCGCGGCAGGCCGCGCCGGTTGAAACATATATTCCAAGCGCCGAAAGCGCGTTGACGAGCGTTTCGCCCCTGACGCCTTCGAAGCTCATGTTCAGTATGTAGGGCGACGTGTTTTTAAAGCATTCGTTTATAAAAACGCCCGGCAAATCCTGCGCAAGACCCGATAGGACGCATTTGATCGATCGGACTGCCGTCCGGTTTTCATTAATTTTATCCAACGATAGTCTGCACGCCTCCGCCGTAGCAAGCGCGCCCGCGACGTTTTGGGTGCCCGGCCTCAAACCGGACTGCTGGCCGCCGCCGAAAAAAAGCGGGGAAAGCTTGGTCCCCTTTTTTACGAATAGCCCGCCCGTGCCCGGCGGCCCGTGGAACTTATGGGAGCTGAACGAATATAAGTCGACGTTTTGCAATTTTATGCGCTCCTTGCAAAACCCCTGCGCGCCGTCGACGAAAACGACGGCGTTTGGGTTGCGCCTTTTTACCGCTGACCCTAAGGCGCAGGCGTCGAACGTCCCGCCGGTTTCGCCCTCCGTATGCGAAACGCAGACCATTATGGAATCTTCCGCGACAAGCGACGGAATTTCGTCGGGGTGCGCGCGCAAAATCTTGAAATTTTCGTTTTGAAGCCGAAGAAGCGGCGCCGCGGTCGCGGGATGCTCGAACCCGGTTGTGAGTATGCTCCCGCCGGCGCGTCTAAACGGCGAAGCGGCGCCTTGTATCGCGAGGTTGTTTGATTCGGTGCCGCCGGATGTGAATATTATTTCGCCGGCGGGATTGCCGAACGCGGAAAGGATTGCGGCGGAGGCTTCGTCAAGCGCCTTTTCGGCGGCAAGCCCTTGCGCGTGCCGCGAGGACGGGTTCCCCCAAAAGGTTTTTAAAATGTCTATTATTTCCGGAAAGATGGGCGTGGTCGACGCGTTGTCGAAAAAAATCATTTCCTGACGTTCTTGTAACACTCGCGAATCCCGCGAAGCACGTGTATGTCCTTGTACGGCCTTGTGATGAACTCGAAGACGCCGCTGTCCATCGCGGAGATGCTTTTTTCCTTGCAAGCCGAATCCACGCAAAGAAGTATCTTTAACCCGGGCCTTATCTGGCGCAGATGAGAAATGACGTCGGTTAGGTCGATCTCGTCCTGGACTCCAGAAGCGAGCAGCACGATGTCCGGGTCGACGCCGTCAAGCATCAGCAGAGCGGCTTGGTTGCTCGCCACCTCGCCCGCCAGGGTCATGTCTTCGGCCGAAGCGATAATGTTCTTTAGAATCTTTCTCCAAACGTCGGAAGGGTCGACGATAAAAACTCTCAGTTTATTTTCCGTAATATTTATCACTCCATTCGATTATTCGGCAATTCGCGTTTGCAATCAATAAAACGCGGCTTCGACGGCGCTACGCAAACGCCGGATCCTCAAGCAGCATGACGCTTGAAAGCGCCGCTATCCCCGCGGTTTCGGAGCGCAGTATTCGCCTGCCAAGCGAAACCGGGATAACGCCTTCTTTTGCAAACGCGCTTATTTCTTTATCGGAAAATCCGCCTTCAGGACCGATCCAAACATGCGCGTTTGAAAACCGTTTTCCTTTTGCGACCGAAAAGATGGTTTTTTTGCGCTCCTTTTCGTGCGCGGCTACGCGAAGCGAGTTGCCGCCGACGGTTTCGAAGATCGAAAACGTTTCGCAAAAACTTTGCGCGTCCCAGATCCGCGGTATGATCCCGCGCATGCTCTGTCTGGCCGCCGCTTCGGATATTTTTTTATAGCGCGCCGTTTTGCCGGCGCGCTCGCCTTCCAAGCGGACGACCGTCCTCTCGGAAATCATCGGTACGATATCGCTGACGCCGAGCTCGACGCATTTTTGGATCGCCAATTCCAGCAAGTCGCGTTTTATTAATGAAAGGAACAAAACCACCCGCGTCCCAGGCTCGGTATCGCACCTTGAAGCGTCGCCTACCGAAACGGCGACTTCGAAGTTTTTTTTGGATATTTCCGAAACGGTGCAGCGATAGTCGACGCACGCTCCGTCGCATATCGTCAATTCGTCCCCCGGGACCACGCGCATTACGGTAATCAGGTGTCTCGCGTCGTCGCCCGTTAAAACGGCGGTTTTGCTTAGCAACTCGTCCGGGAGCAAAAAATATTTTGGCAATTCCGCCGTCCTTTGAATTCGGCTAAATTAAAAATGATTCGCTTTAATGCCGGGCTTCGCTTAGCCGCGCTTCGTCCCGAAAACCGCGTGCCATTCCCCGCGTTCCTCGCCTTGGATATTAATAAACCCGGCGTTGATAAAGGCTTCCCAAACCTCGGCGCGGCGTTCCGAAATGATTCCCGAAGCGACGAACGTGCCTCCGGCGGCCAAAATTTTATTTGCGAACGGCGCGAGCTTTATTATCGGGTCGGCGACGATGTTAGCGACGACCAGGTTAAACTTTTCGCCGCCGATGATTTCTTTAAGCCGCGCGTCGTTAACGACGTCGCCTTCGTGCAGCGAATATTTTTTTTCGTCGAGATTATTTAACGCCGCGTTGATTTTAGAGTTGACAATTGCGGCCGGGTCGATGTCGCAGGCGACCGTCCGCCCGGCGCCAAGCAGCAGCGCAAGGATGAACAGAATTCCGCTGCCGCAGCCGGCGTCAAGCACCGCGTCTCCCGGCTGGGCGAGGCGTTCGAGCGCCTCCGCGCACAGCTGCGTCGACTCGTGCTGCCCGGTCCCGAAGACCGAGCCCGGATCGATCATGCAGACTATTTCGAATGCATTGGCTTCATATTTTTCGCCGAGAGGGCAGACGACGATTTTTTCGCCTATCCGAAGCGGCTTATAATATTTTTTCCATTCGTCGAGCCACGCGGAGTCGTCCACGGTTTCCTTGCGCAGGGCAATAGGGCAAACAAATACTTCCGGCAGGGCGCGGCGCAAATTCGCGAAAGCGTCCCCGACGCGGCTCAATTGTTTTTCTCCCGCATCCCCGATAGGGACGTAAAAGATTATCCGCGCCAAGCCGTCGGGGT